>PCSG01000142.1 GCA_002772195.1 Desulfobacterales bacterium CG23_combo_of_CG06-09_8_20_14_all_51_8
TCCGGATATCCCCGGCCACCAGGGGATGGAGCCAGGTTTTTTTCTGCTCTTCGTTGCCGAACATTTCCAGAAGTTCGATATTGCCCACGTCCGGGGCCTGGCACCAGAACACAAAATGGCCCAGGGGCGTCCGGCCCAGGGCTTCGGACACCAATGCGTGCTCTGTGAGGGATAGCCCAACGCCGCCCAGTTCCTTCGGATAACAGGGGCCCCAGAGTTCCATCTGCCTGACTTTTTTCTGTTTTTCCAGAATCACGGGGGCCAGTTCCGCCTCATTGCCGGCAAGAAACGCCGGTTCCAGGGGGATCAGCTCCTTGTCCACAAATTCATTGATCATTTCCAGAATGACCTTCATTTTTTCCGTAATGGTAAAATCCATGGGAGCCTCCTGTTTGAAAAATTATCGATAGGTGATCAGTTGTTGGTCTTTTGTTCGTTCCAGATGGCTGACATCATTAAATCCAAAGAGCATCAGCCGATCGCCGCTGAATTTGAACCGGGTCACCGACGCGTTTATGATCTGCCAGGTGATGGCCAGCGTCATGTCATCGGAAAGTCCCAGGGCTTTTTGAACGTAAATGGAAATAGGGCCGCCGGAGGTGAATACCGCCACGGCTTTCCCGGACCCTTCACTGGCCATGATGTCCTTTAATCCTGCTGTCACCCGGCGGGCGTAGGCAGGCCAGGTTTCCAGATTTTCAATGGGGTCGGCGCCGCGGACCCATCGGCCCATGATGGTTTCATACACTTTCTGAAACGACCGCTTGTCCCTGATCATTGAGGCGGCTTCCGACGCAAAGGCCGGGTCCTCACGGATCAATTCGGGGATCAGGGTTTTGATAATGGTTTCCGAATCATATTCGTTTAAGGCATCGGTCGTGTGCACCGGCGGCGGCGCTTGTCCCTGTTGGGCGAGGCTATCAAGGTATGGCGTCAGGGTCTGTTCATGGCGGACCTGCCTGCCCGTGTAAATGGCGTCAAATGTCAGTCCCAGCGATGCGAAATGATCGGCCAGGATTTGCGCCTGACGTCTGCCCGGGTCCGAAAGTCGGTCATAAACCGCCTGGCCGAAGGATGCCTGGGCATGGCGAATGACATACATGATACTCATGAAACGGAACTTCCTTTTTTCCTTTTTTCGTATCATAAAATCCGCCGGGAAAAATGTCAATAAAAAAATAGAGCGAGCGTTCGTTTTTTTGTTGACTCATGAAAATGGATTTTATAAAAAGGATGGAAACAAAAAGAATTTTTTACCAAATATTCAACCCACAGGAGACGCGAGATGAATATCGAGGATATTAAAACAGTGCTGATTGTCGGGTCCGGCACCATGGGCCAGCAGATCGGTTTCCAATGCGCGGTGAGCGGTTTTGATGTCATCATGTATGATATCGCCGAAGAGATGCTGGCGACCGCCGCAGGCCGCCTTGAAAAACTGGCCAAAAATTACAAGGCCGGCGGACGGCTGACCGGTGAAACCGCTGCGGCGGCCCGGGGGAGAATCACGATGACCACCGACCCCCGAAAGGCTGGCGCGAATGCGGATTTTGTAAGCGAATCCGTGCCCGAGGACCCCAAGCTCAAAGCCAAAGTCTTTGCCCAGTTTAACGAAATCTGCCCGGCCCATGCCATTTTCACCACCAACACGTCATCGCTCATTCCTTCGATGATTGCTGCCCAAACCGGCCGTCCGGAGCGATTCGCGGCCTTTCATTTTCACGACGTCCGGGTGACCCGCATTGTGGATATCATGCCCCATCCGGGAACCTCCCCGGAAGTGACGGCCCTTATCGAAGCCTTTGCTCTGAAGATCGGACAGATTCCCATCATGCTGAAAAAGGAAAATTTCGGGTATGTGTTCAATGCCATGATCATGGAATTGTTCAAGTCCGCCCAGGCACTCGCGGCCAACGGCGTGGCTTCGGTGGAAGATATTGATCGTGCCTGGATGGGAGTCATGCACACACCCACCGGGCCCTTCGGCATCATGGACAGCATCGGCATTGATACGGTGTGGAAGGTGACGGACTACTGGGCAAAAATCGTGAAAGATCCCCAGCAGACCAAAAACGCCGCGTTTATGAAACCCTATGTGGACCAGGGATTTCTGGGGGAAAAAACCGGCCGGGGATTTTATGCCCATCCCCATCCGGCGTATGCAGCGCCGGACTTTGTGACAGGCGTCCCCGGCGGGAAATAATCTTTTCAAGGTGCAGGGAAGAATTGCATAAAAAAAACCTGCCCCCGGGATGCGGGGGCAGGTTTTGCCATTTTTTATTTGGAAATTTATGAGATCAAATAGTCAGCCTCTGATTGAAAGAACGGGTCATTCCATGACCGGCTCGGGAATCTCGGCCCGGCCTTTGACCTGTCCCCGCTGTTTCTGCTTGAGTTTTTTCAGTTGACGGCTCATGGTTTTAAATGCGTCATTAATGACAGTCCGAAGGGATTCGCCGGTGCCTTCCTCATCGGATTTCTGATGGACGACCAGTTCCTGGCCCGGAGGGACCCGAAGGCTGATGCGCACATGAAACTGATTGCCGGAACGCTTACTCTCCTGGTCCTGCTCAATGGAAATGCGGCAGGAAACAATGCCGTCGTGAAATTCATTGAGCTTGTCGGCCTTGTCATGGATCAGGTTTTCAATCGCATCTCTTTTGGCAACGTTTCGGTAGGTAATTTCAATCGGAACTCTCATAGCACCACCTTTCTTCTGAAAAATGATTATATGAAACCGGCATTTACGCGCCGGGGGAACAATGAGGAGTGAAATAGTTAGCCCATGAACTTCCTTTTGATTTTCAAAATTCAAAAGTCTTTACAATTAATGTAAATCATCTCTTGCCCGGCGTCAAAGTGAAATTTTCAATCTGCCGGGAAAATGAACCTGTATCTTTTTGAAAGTGCTTGAAAAATGGCTGATTTTATCCATCGGTTTTTATTTGGGGACACGTCTCTGAAAAATGACGGAGAAAAAGTTTCCGCCGCCATGGTCATGGATTTGGGCAAGGAGGGCTGGGTCGGCATTCCCCATGGGGGCATCGGCATGGGCGCGATTCTGGAACTGGCCGAAGCGGCGGACCGCGCCGCTTCCTGCCGCCCGGAGGCGCCATGTCCCATGAGCTTTGCGTTTCGCATGGGCGGGTCCGGCGCCCGGGTTGGAGATTCCGTGATGATGGAAGCCATGGCAGCGGATGGTAAAATTAACGGCGCTATAACCGTTGTCGGGGCGGACATGCCCTATATTTCCGCTGAGATCGGCTTTGGCGAGGTCAGCTGCCAGACCGATGAGTATGCGCGGGGCTATGTGCCGGCCGCCTATGGGGAGATTGCGGGGAAG
>PCSG01000240.1:0-407 GCA_002772195.1 Desulfobacterales bacterium CG23_combo_of_CG06-09_8_20_14_all_51_8
TGACCTGGGAAATGGAAAACGTATTCCAAAACATGGCCCCCCGGAAATCCCCCCGGAAAAATTCGATCATGGACCGGGTGATCCCGTAAACGGCCAGATAAATCCAGAAGAGTTGACCATCATACTGTTTGTAACGGCGAAGGGAAAAAATCAGGAGGAAAATACAAAAATTGGACGCCGAAGAATAGAGTTGGGTGGGATGCAGGGAAACATATAACGGCGCCAGGGACTCGGGGTTCCGGAAGGTGATGGCCCAGGGCTGATGGCAGACTTTGCCGTAGCAGCATCCCGCAAAAAAACACCCCATGCGGCCCAGGGTATGTCCCAGGGGCACGCAGACGGCGCCGATGTCCGCCATTTTCCCCAGAGGAAGACGGGAAATTTTCAAGTACACGATAAACATCGCC
>PCSG01000240.1:539-3144 GCA_002772195.1 Desulfobacterales bacterium CG23_combo_of_CG06-09_8_20_14_all_51_8
ACAATGTAAAAACAAGCGTCCACCACTTTGTCGGGATCTAGATCCATGCGTCGGGCCTCATGTCTGGCGAGGAACAAGCCCGACAGTACGCCCAGAGCGATGAAAAAACCATAGGTATGAACGGAAAATCCGCCGAATTGGAATAGTACAGGATGCATGGGATGGCCTCGGTTTTTAAGAATTTCCCGGGAAATTCGTCCCGGGAGGGTTTTCAAGCAATCACATCGGAATTTTGCGGAAAAGAATATAAAATCCGAAAATCACCATGCCCACCGTGATAGCGCTGTCGGCGACATTAAACGCCGGCCAGTGCCAGTGGCTAACATAGAAATCCATAAAATCGACTACTTTTCCGATCCGGAGCCGGTCGATCAGATTGCCCAGGGCGCCGCCGAAAATCAGGGCGAGACCGGAAAGCAGCGCAGGATATTCCGACGAAGTATTTTTGTAAAGATAGACAATCAGGCTCATGGCCCCGCACGCGACACCGATAAACAGAAGGCTTTGAAGGCCGCTGTGATTTTTAGCGAAAACACCGAACGCCCCGCCTGGATTGTGGACATAAATCAGGTTGAAAAAATTGGGTATGACGGTAATCTCCTGGTAATAATTCAGGAAACGGGTAATCAGCCATTTGGTCGCCTGATCCAGGGCCACAACCGTCCCGGAAATGACCCCCAGCATCATATATTTATGTCGCATGAATTTTCTCATCAATGGCCTTAGGGATTTCCTAAGAAAAAATAGACTTTAGCGGCTTACGAGACGACTGCCAGGCTGTCGAGCACCGCCTGACAGCGATCGCAGATGCCGTCGCGTTCCGGATGCTTGCCGACAGAGACGTCATAGACCCAGCAGCGCTGGCATTTTTCTCCGGAGGCGGCCGTGACCCGGATGGACAATCCTGGAATTTCCGTTTTCAAAAATCCGTCATCACAGGTTGCGGCATCGGCCAGGCGCACCTCAGAGACAATAAAAATGGATCGCAGATCCGTCTCATTCCGCGCCATCACATCATAGAGGTCTTTTGCCGCACACAGCGTAACGGACGCATCCAGGGAATGGCCGATGATTTTTTCCATCCGGGCGTTTTCAAGCACCCGGGTCACTTCCCCGCGCACGTTTAAAATCCGCTCCCAGTGTTCGGCAAGCGTGGGATTCACAAATGCCGGGTCCGGGGCCGGAAATTCTTCCAAATGAATGCTTTCAGATCTGTTCGCATCCGCCGGCATAAAGCGCCAGACTTCTTCGGCGGTAAAGGGAAGAATCGGGGCCATCAGTTTCGCGACAGCGGCGACAATCGTATACATGGCCGTCTGGGCGCTCCGACGCAGGGTGGATTCCGGATGAGACGTGTATAAGCGGTCCTTCAAGATATCCAGATAAAACGCGGACAGGCTTACCGTGCAGTAATTGTAAAGGGAATGATAAATCACATGAAAATCAAACGCAGCATAGGCGTTGATGTTTTTGGCAATCAAGTCCTGAAGGGTATGCAGGATGAATTTATCGATATCTGCCATCTGAGAAACGGGGACCGCGTGTTTTTCCGGATTAAAATCAAAAAGGTTGCCCAGCATGAACCGGCAGGTATTGCGGATCCGGCGATAGGCGTCGCTGAGCTGGGTTAAAATATTTTCCGAAATCCGGATATCGTCCCGGTAATCGGAAGCCGCCACCCAGAGCCGCAGAATTTCCGCCCCATACCGGTCAATGACTTTTTTGGGGGCGATGACATTGCCGATGGATTTGGACATTTTTTTTCCATCCCCGTCCACCACAAACCCATGGGTCAGGACGGTTTTATACGGGGCCTGGCCCTTGAGGCCGATGGCCGTCAGCAACGAGCTGTGAAACCATCCCCGGTGCTGGTCGCTGCCTTCAAGGTACAAGTCCGCAGGCCACCCCAAACTGGGGCGTTCTTCCAGTACCGCCGCATGACTGACCCCGGAGTCAAACCAGACATCTAAGATGTCGGTTTCCTTCGCGAACTCTGTGCCGCCGCATGAGGCGCAGGCCGTGCCCTTTGGAATAATCCACACGGCGTCTTTTTCAAACCAGACGTCGGCCCCATGTTCCATGAATTCGGCAAAAATCCGGTCGGCGATTTCCCGGGTCATGAGCAGGGTGTTGCAGTGTTTGCAGTAGAACACGGCGATGGGAACCCCCCAGGAACGCTGCCGGGAGACGCACCAGTCCGGACGTTTTTCAATCATGCCGTAAATCCGGTCCCGGCCCCAGGCGGGAATCCATGCGACCGTGTCAATGGCGGTCAACGCTTTCTGACGAATGCCGGTTTTATCCATGGAAATAAACCACTGGGGCGTGGCCCGGAAAATCACCGGTTTTTTACACCGCCAGCAGTGGGGATAGGAATGCCGGATGGTGCCGGAAGCCAGAAGATGATTTCCCGCTTTCAGTTTCTCAATAATTTCCCCATCCGCCTTGAACACAAATTTTCCGGCGAACGCTTCCACTTCCGGAGTAAAGCACCCGTTGTCATCCACCGGCGAATAGGCGTCCAGGCCGTATTGGGAGCCTGCTTCAAAATCCTCCCGCCCATGTCCGGGGGCCGTATGCACACAACCCGTGCCCGCTTCAAGCG
>PCSG01000268.1:0-147 GCA_002772195.1 Desulfobacterales bacterium CG23_combo_of_CG06-09_8_20_14_all_51_8
GGTTTTTTCAGCAGATGCACCAGATGCTCTATCGCCTCATGCTGCTTCTGCATCATCTCCTTCTGGTGTTCAATGAATGCATGGAAGGGCATTCGCACGGCAAAAGACAGCATCCAGATATAGGTTTTCTGTTCCACATTCAAGCCG
>PCSG01000268.1:173-985 GCA_002772195.1 Desulfobacterales bacterium CG23_combo_of_CG06-09_8_20_14_all_51_8
AAATTCCGTGGAGTTCATGTTGACGCTGCTGTTATTGGGGATTTTTTTGGACCGATTGAAAAGGCAGGCCAGTCCCACATCCAGGGTGATGCCATGGGGCAGCTTGACACCGGCGCCGACGCCCACATTATGGAGGTCCGGGACAAAATATTGGGAGTCATACAGTTCATCCTGCACCGATGTCGGCCGGAATTCATACCCGCAGCGCAGGGCCAGTTTGGGTTTGAGTTGATATTCCAGGGCCGCGCTCCAGTGAAGGGTGTCCTCCAGTTTGCGCTGGATGATGAGGTTCCGGTAGCCGCCGCCATATCCCAGCATTTTAACCAGTTGCAGCAATTGAATGTCCTGATCGGTCTGAAAATTGTCCTGCTGGATGACGGACCACTGGGCCCACTGCAGATCAAAAAAGAATTTAAGTTTTTTGGTGGGTTTAACCATAATCCCGGACTGGACCCGCTGGGGAAACCGCTGGACGGCGGTCAGGGTGCCGGACTGATAAGGCACCGCCTGATACGGAAGCTGGAACATGCCACTGACCATCAGTAAAAGCGGAGAACTTCCCATCCAGCTCATCATGCGCTGCCACTCAGGCGAATATCTGAAATTATATCCTCCGCTCAGGTGGGCGGTGATTGCACTCTGATAGGTAAGGCCGTAAGAAAACCATTTCCGGGGTTCCCATAAAAGGCCCAGGTTGTAGTTGGGAGAAAAGTCGTCCCGGACCTGGAAATCCATGGTGGCCACCTGGTCGTATGGGCCGATGCCGCCGCCGAACCAGGGGGGGGGCAGGGTCAGCTCGGAAAGGATAGGGA
>PCSG01000268.1:1012-3374 GCA_002772195.1 Desulfobacterales bacterium CG23_combo_of_CG06-09_8_20_14_all_51_8
GGGCTCGGGTCAATGCCACCAGTTCGTTTGGGGAGCGCATGTTCAGACGGACCCCCATGGCGGTCTGGCCGGCGCCGCCACTCATGCCAAGGGCAAGGGTCGGGGTGATCTGGTAGCTTACCGCCGGTGAAGCGTAAATCAGGTGCTGGAGATACAAGGTCCGCACCCCGTAATTACAGGGGCTGTCGCTTTTATGGTTCATACCGCCGGCAAACGGGGCATAGTTGCCCACGGCAAATGTCCATTTGGAGCCGGGTTTGCGCACGGAAAGACCAGCGGTGGGGCCTGCTAGAAAATTCACCGTATCATCGTATATGGGTAGATATAAAACCCCGCTGCTGTTGGTGTCCTCCTTGCCGGCCACCGGATCATGCGTCTGGCCTTCCTGGGGGCCCCACTCGCCGAAGAATCCCTTAAATTCAGGATCTGCCTCAAACTTATGGGTGATTGAAAGCCAGGGCAACGCGAATCCCTGCTCAAAAACTTTCCCTTCTTCGAGATTGGAAAGACCCGCGGGGTTGTAATGGATTGACATAAGTCCCGGCGGTTCGGCCGTTACGGTATTAGCCATGGATACGGATTTGGGGGAGACAGCCATCTGTTCGACAAAGGTTGCGTGGGCCAGCCGGGGGGTGAAAGAAAAAATCAGAAGGCACCCATAAATCAGATAACGCCATGAATTAACTGCCGGTCTCTGCAACTTGAACTCTCCTGTAATACCGTGATCGTGCGGTAGTCTGATACCCCTCGGAACCATCATATTATAATTCAAAGTCGATAGGCGTGCTCAAAGAAAGTGAAAAACTGCGGGATGAGGTAATGGGAATGCCGATGCTGAAATTTAAATTCTGGTTCTGGCTCAGTTTATAACCGGTTCCGATGCTCAAGGAGGCGCCGGTGGACGTCCCGCTTTTCGCATCCGGAGCGTTTTCGTACTTATAGGTGGTTTCAAATCCATAGGAATAGGAAAAACTTAAGTTCAGGTTGAGTTTATAGGACAGGGCGTATCCAAGGCCCACCGCCGCCCCGATACTCATGCCCGGATCCACTTCATCCAGGACCCCTTCGTCCCGTTTCTGGTTGATGGTCTTGGTGGCAAACGGGTAGTTCACGGAAAGGCTGCTGAAGGCGACCACCGGGTCCGTGACCTGGCTGAGGGAAACCCCCAAATTGGCGCTATAGAGGCCGGATGCCGTGGACAGTTCCTTGCCCACCTGAATTTCATAAGGATCGCGGCCCACCGGTATTCCGATACCGCCGCTGAATATCATGGTTGCCTGATTTTTATCGGGTTTGTAAGGCTGGAGCTGCCAGGACAGAGACAGGTCCCCGAAATCCGTGACATCAAGGGAATCCACAGTGCCGACTTTATGGTAGGCATAAATAAAAGGAATGGAAGTGCCAACGGTGAAATTATCTTTTAATCCATAGGAGAAGCTTAGGGAGTTTGAGATGGTGTGGTCCGCCACATCTTCAACACGGACGGATTCGCGGATGGCGTCATATCCCGAATAAGAGTAGCTGATACCGTAGCTGAACTTGAGGTTGCCTTCCTGGGTCAGGGTGTATTCCCGTCCGGCGGCTTCGAGAATGTCTTCCTCCTCGGCTTTTTGCTCTTCTTCGGTGATTTTAAGCTGGCTGCGGATATCGGATTCATCCCGGAGTTTCTGGATTTCCACTTCCATGGCCTGAAGTTTTCGCTGCATGGCCGTCATGGTGAGAGGTTCATCAGAGGCAACATAAGCTGTTTCTGCCGGAGCCGGGGCTGATTTTTCAGGCGGGAGATCGGCCGCTGGTGTAACAGATGCTGGAGTTATATCAGACCTCATGGATGATGATTCCGTGGCGGCGGCAGGCGTTAAGGAATCAAAGTGGGTGATGAGCAGGGGCGTATCAATGGAATCTTTCATATCCCGAGCAGCCTGGTCCGCATCCGCGTATGATTCGTATTGTCCGATGCGGGCGGCGTAAATGGTTTTTCCCTGGGAATTGACGGACTGGAAAATATAGGGTTCCAGGCCTTTTTCCTTTAATTTGATAATGTGGGCATTGGCATCGGCTTCACTGAAAAATGTCCCGGTCTGGAGGGCGAAGAGATTATCGGACGGGGCAGTCGCAGCAGATGTTGGCTCATCAACTGTTTCCGGGGGGGCAGCGTCGGTTTGTGAAGGATCAATGATTTCCTGAATGGGTTGGCTCCCGGCCGCCGGGACTATCATCAGGGCGGCAAAGTTCATCATAAGAAAAATCATCAATAGTTTTTTCAATGGAAACTCCTAACGTGACAGATAATAAGATGATTAACTTAAATGTTAAATGAAAAAAAATTAAATCCCAGCGAACCCCCATAGAACAGGAGTTC
>PCSG01000182.1:0-1460 GCA_002772195.1 Desulfobacterales bacterium CG23_combo_of_CG06-09_8_20_14_all_51_8
TCGCCGGAATGACAATAAGTTGTTTTTTTGCTTTTTACGAGACCATCAATCTTGACCGCACCCCAAAAAGGAAACCGATAAAGGCGCTCTGATGTCAATGAGAAGGTTTTTAGAAAATGCTGGGGTGTCAGGATGATGGAATACAAAGGATACGTTGGAATCGTTGAATATGACGGCAAAGCCAAAATTTTCCATGGAGAGGTCGTTAACACGCGGGATGTTATTACTTTCCAGGGAAAAACCGTTGATGAAATTGAAAAGGCCTTTCAGGAATCCATTGATGATTATATCTCCTGGTGTGAACAAGACGGAGTAAGTCCGGAAAAACCTTATTCCGGCAAATTTAACTTACGATTATCTCCGGAACTTCATAGGGAAGTGGCCGTGACTGCCAAAAGGCTCAAGCTGTCCATTAATTCATTTGTGGAAAAAGCCCTGCTTGATGAGATTAATGTCCATAGAGTGCCTTGATTATTATTTTGATCATTGCAGGGGATGGCTTTACGCCCTCCCGTTCCGGTCGGCGATGACGTGTTTTATAGATTTTGAGAACGAGAATTAAGTATGGTAATAAATATCCATCCACATGCAAGGCAGCGAATGACTGAGCGTTGTGTTGAAGAAGATGAAGTTTACGCAACAGTAGCTGATGGTGAAATATTTCCGGTAAAATTTCGTTTTTGGCAAGGAATTCGGAGGAAAGCATTATTGTACAAAACAGGTGGAAGTTATTGCAGTTCAGGAAGGCGCTGACTGGATTGTTGTCACCGTGATAACCCGATTTTTTTAAAAAAAAAGGAAGGAACCATGAAATTCAGTTACGATCCCCGGTATAATATTGCTTATATCCGGTTCAAACCCAAAACGTCTGAAGTCGTGTCCATCAAAATAAGTGATGAGCTTATTGTGGATTTATCTCCGGATGGAACAGTTTATGGGATGGAACTGCTTAACGCTAATGAGCAATTGCTGCAAGGCGACAACGGAAAATTTTTATTTTGTAATGAAAAAGACGGTAAGGAAATTGATGTCCCCATTGCTGCCGCATAACCACATCATCCAACGCTTCATGCAGAAATATAAAGGCCATCTTTTCCATCTCTGGTGCGAGGAAACCCTCGGCTGGATCGTGCGGTCATTGCCCGGCCTGTTCGGCATGGCGCTTCGGTGGGGGCTTTACCGGCTGCTTTTTGCGGAATTAAAGTCGTTTTGCACCATCTATCCCGGCGTTTATTTCACCCACACATACGGCCTGAAGGTGGGCCGTGGGTTTTCTCCGAATTCCGGAGCGCTCATCGACGCCAGGGGCGGGATTGACATCGGCGACCATGTGATGGTGGGTCCCTATGCAGTGATTGCGTCTTCCAATCATGCCCATCACCAGACGGACGCGCCCATAGCCTCGGTAGATCACGTCATGGCACCAGTGAAAATCGGCAATGATGTTTGGATCGGGGCAC
>PCSG01000182.1:1474-3325 GCA_002772195.1 Desulfobacterales bacterium CG23_combo_of_CG06-09_8_20_14_all_51_8
GGGGGCGTGACCATTGGAAACGGCGTGGTGGTATCCGCCGGGGCGGTGGTGACAAAGGATGTGGCGGATTATCAGATTGTGGGCGGGGTGCCGGCCCGGGTGATCGGGTTAAGAAAGTAAATCAAAGAGTCTTTGGCAGTTACAATTTAAGTATTCGGTTGACGATATTAAACAAAATGTTTACTATCATTTCATGATCAAATCTTTCAACTGCCGTGAAACTGAAAAGATATTTCATCGAGTATTTTCCAAAAAATTCCAACGGGATATTCAAGATCGCGCTTTTATGAAGCTGAATTCGATTGATGCGGCAGTAAATCTTGAAGATTTGCGTCTGCCCCCGTCAAACCGGCTTGAGACGTTGAAGGGGAATCGAGAGGGGCAACACAGTATCCGAATCAACGACTGGTGGCGTGTCTGCTTTGAATGGCGCAATGGTAATGCAGAACAGGTCGAAATCGTCGATTACCATTAAGGAGTTCATCATGACAAAACAGTGTATTTCTCCAGTTCATCCTGGCGTGTATTTGAAAGAGTTGCTTGACGAGTTAAAAATATCACAATACCGGCTCGCGCAGGAGTTGGGCGTTCCTGTGATGAGGATCAATTATGTTGTACACTGCAAACGCCCGGTGACGGCGGAACTTGCCTTGCGCCTGGGGCGATATTTCAACCAAAATCCTCGTTATTGGATCAACCTGCAAAGCCGGTATGATCTGGATGTCGCCGAAGATTTTCTCGCAAAACAGATATCGTGTGAAGTAAGGCCTTTAACTGCAAGTATGTAACCAATGGCAGATATCCGTTATAGATTCCATAAATCCGCAATTCCTCAGGAAAATGGCCCCAAAATATATCTGGTGGAAAACGCCGGATGATGCCATTGCCAGCCCCGCGCATGTAGTGGCGCAGGTGATGAATATCGGAGACTTTGATGATGTTCAAATGCTGGCCAGTCATATGGGAGAATCATATTTGAGGGAAATATTGCAAAAAGCGGAGGCCGGCCAGTTTAATGAGCGTCCATGGTCATACTGGCATTATCGGTTGGGTCTGACCATATCAGTCCCAGGCAACGTTCCTGCATTACCCGCACGGAAGCTTCAATGATGAACACTTTCAGTAGGGTGCGGGCTTTGCGCCCGCCCGCAACTGTGAAGATTACCGGGCATTGGGTAGGCCGGATTAGCTCGTAGAGCGTAATCCGGCAGGAATGACGGTGGATTACGCTTCGCTAATCCACCCTACGATTTAGATGGATGATGAGACTTCCGGATGAATTGGAGACGGTTTTTTGGTTGGAAGAAACGATTCGCAAGATGTTTCGCAAGGGGATGACGGCAGACCAGATCGCTGATATTCTGGAGATGGAAGTCCGGCAGGTGGAAATTTATTTGAAAAATTAATTTATCTGAGCCTCTATCCATTACCGGGCATGGATAAACCCTGCGTCCTGCGGAGCTGGCTTTAATCTTCATAAAAATGGAACAGGATATTTTTAAAATGGGAAAGAAAACGCTTTTTGTATTAGCTATGGCGCTCTTGGCTTTTATTTGCACCATTAAAAATGCGGCCGCGGTTGAATCTCCCGAAGCCGATTACGAACGGTATTATCCAAAATACGTGGATTCAAAAGAGCCGCTTTCCACAATTAAATTGAAAGATATGCGAGAGTTTAATGCAGCAAAACTATCTCCTGAAGTTTCCCAAAAAATCATCATGCCGCCATGCGGAGTAGTACGGACACGAGGGAATTAACCGCGGATTTTCGTGGCACGGGGAAAAGACTACTAAAATTATCACTCAATGCCGCTTCCGCGATCATTCGGCGGACATCGGAAAAGGCGAAAT
>PCSG01000110.1 GCA_002772195.1 Desulfobacterales bacterium CG23_combo_of_CG06-09_8_20_14_all_51_8
GGTCTTGTCATCAAAATCCGTAATATTCATGATATGCCGGACAGCGTACCCGCGAAAGGTCAGGTACCGGCACAGGACATCGGAAAACACGAACCGCCGGCATGCTTCGATGTTCAGGCGCGAATCCGCGGTGGGGCCGCAGGAGTAAATCGACACCTTGCCGGCCACGATGGGCTCCAGGGGTTCCTTGGACCGGGTCATGGTGTTGAATAGATAGACATCGGCCTTCTTTTTTTCAGCAAACAGCGATGTGCTCAGGTACCGCTCGCCGCTGTCCGGAAAAATAACCACCAGCGTGCCGTCGGTCATTTCAGCGGCTTTTTTCGCCGCGATCACCATGGCCGCACCACTGCTCATGCCCACGAAAAGCCCTTCCTCCCGGCCCAGGCGGCGGGTCATTTCAAAGGCTTCTTCATCTTCGATATTGATAATCTCATCAATAATGCGTTTATCAAAAATTCCCGGGCGATAAGCTTCTTTTAAATTCTTCAGCCCCTGGATTTTATGGCCCAGATAGGGCTCCACGCCGATAATTTTGATGGCAGGATCATACTCCCGCAACCGCCGGCCCACTCCCATGAGGGTGCCGGTGGTGCCGATAGCGGCCACAAACGCCGAAATTTTTCCGTCGGTCTGACGGATAATTTCTTCAGCGGTCCCGGAATAATGGGATTTCCAATTGGCTGGATTATTGTATTGATCGGTCATGAAATACTGGTCCGGGTTCTCCCGGACAATCCGGTAGACTTCCTCAATGGCCCCGTCGGTCCCCAGATGGCCGGGGGTCAGCATGATCTCAGCGCCCCGGGCCGCCAGAATTTTCCGGCGCTCCACGCTCACCGCCTCGGACATGGCCAGGAGCAGGCGGTAGCCTTTGATGGCGCAGACCATGGCGAGCCCTATGCCGGTATTGCCGGAGGTTGCCTCGATGACGATCTTGTCCCGGGTCAGGGCCCCGGATTTTTCACCGTCTTCAATCATGGCCAGAGCCGGCCGGTCTTTGATGGATCCCCCGGGATTCACATATTCAATCTTTGCCAGAATCAAAACGTGCGGATTGGGGTTCAGCCGTTTGATCGCCACCAGCGGCGTGTTGCCGATGGCCTTTAAAATCGAATCATCCATTCTTATTTCCTCAGACGCCATTCATGGAACGCCTTCATATGAACCATCGTATTTCAAATCATGTGATCTGTCGCTGATTTTTTAAATGATTTTCGAGATGGCCCAGAATCGTCTCCCGGACCTTTTCAGGATTTGCCGCCGCATCCAGCACCACAAACCGCTCAGGCTCCAGACGGGCCAGTTCCAGGTATCCCTTGCGCACTTTTTCATGAAACTCGAGGCGCTCATTTTCAAACCTTGTTTCCCGCTCCGGCCGGGACCCGTCGCGGATCTGGCGCCAGGCCCGTTTCAGGCCGATTTCCGGGTTCAGGTCCAGGACAAAGGTCAAATCAGGCAGCAGCCCGCCCAGCGCCAGATGGTGAATCCGCTGGATCAAATCGGTGTCAATGCCTCGGGAAACGCCCTGATATACGGTTGTGGAATCGCAAAACCGGTCACAAATAACGATCTTGCCGGAGGCCATCGCCGGCAGGATCACTTTCTGAACATGCTGAACCCGATCCGCCACATAGAGCATCAGTTCCGCCATGGGATCAATGTCCGTATGCTCCGGATCCAGGAGAATGGACCGGATTTTCTCACCGACGGCTGTACCGCCGGGCTCTTTGGTGATGACATAATCGCGGCCGGTTTTCTGAAGATAGGCCGCCATATGGCCTATCTGGGTGGTTTTTCCGGAGCCTTCAATGCCTTCAAGGGAGATAAACATTCACATGTCCGTGCCGGCCTGCAAAAAAAGGCCTCATTTTTTAATAATTCCAGCGTTCAACGGGATTACCCGTATAACCTTATAATACTTGACTTTTTAAACTATTCAGGCTTTTATACTTGAATTTCATGCCGTCTTCAAGGAATTCTTCCGCAAAACAGATGAACCACTCAAATAAAAAACAGGTCCCGGTCCCAAATCTCTGTCGAAAGCCGGCTGTGAAGCATTTTCCAACACCGGCATGCCTGATCCTGTGCATGATGATCCTCATCCCGGCCCTTGTCAAGGCGGACCCGCTTCGGAATAAAAACATGCCCGGCCCTGAAACACCGTGGCACATTACCGCACAGAAAATCACCTACAATCAACGAACAAATGTCTATACCGCCTTCGGCGACGTGAAAATCATCAAGGACGATAAAGCCCTTTCCGCCGACACCATCGTCTATGACCAGGCCACCATGGAAGCCGCCGCTTCCGGCAATGTACGTCTGACCGCAGGCCGGGACACCCTCCTTGGCGACACCATCCGCATCAATCTGGAAACCGGGATCGGCGCCATTGAAAACGGCCGGATTTTTATTGAAAAAAGCCATTTTTATGTTCAGGGGGACCGGATTCTCAAAACCGGGGAAAACTCCTATACCATCGAAAACGGCAGCCTCACCACCTGCGACGGGGACGTGCCGCCCTGGCGGATTACAGGGGAAAAAGTGGATCTGACCATCGAATCTTACGGGACGGTGCGCCATGCAGCCCTGTGGGCCAAGAAACTGCCGGTATTCTATGTTCCGTTTCTGATTTTCCCCGTTAATATCAAACGTCAGACCGGGCTCCTCCCCCCCCAGCTGGGCTATTCCTCCCGAAACGGCATCGAATTCATCCAGCCCTTTTACTGGGCCATCAACCAGAGCAGCAACGCCACCTTCTATTATCATCATCTTCAGGAACGAGGGGAAAAATTCGGGGCCGAATACCGCTATGCCATCGACGATCAGTCCAAAGGCACGATGATGATGGACAGCCTGGAAGACCGCCACATCGATGACGGCGAGGGGGACACCAGCGATGACTGGGGATATACGGACGACCCATACCTGCGAAGAAACGCCGACCGCTACTGGTTCCGCATGAAAGCCGACCAGCAAATGCCTTATGACTTTGATGCCCGCATGGACGCGGACATTGTCAGCGACCAGGATTATCTGGATGAATTCTCCTCCAGACATACCGGCTATGATGAAACCCGGGATTATTTTGAATCGGAATTCGGCCGGGACTTGGATGACCCCAATGATTATGTCCGTGAAAACAGTCTGATCCTCAGCAAAGTATGGACACAGTACAGTTTCAACGCGGAAATGCTCTGGTACGACCATGTGGTCAACCGGCGGCTCGGAGATGACGATCCCACCCTCCAGCAGCTCCCGGTGA
>PCSG01000423.1 GCA_002772195.1 Desulfobacterales bacterium CG23_combo_of_CG06-09_8_20_14_all_51_8
TTGAAGAGATAACAAAAGAATTAATAATGCTGCCCAAACGGGAACGATTAGAGATAGTCCGATTTCTCTTATTTCTTGATAGCAGATCTTTGGATACCGATATTGAATCTGCATGGGAAGAAGAGATAATGGATAGGGTCCGTGCTGTTGATGAGGGGAAAGCTACTGGTATTGATTACAATAAAGCAATGAAAGAAATTGAACAACGGTTTATATCATGAATATCGTAATACTCCAGCAGGCATTTGAGGAATTGAAAGATGCAATAGCTTATTATGAAGAACAACAGTCTGGATTAGGACTAAAGTTTAAAGAAGAAGCAGACCAGCATATCAATTGGATTTTAAGCAATCCAACTGTTCCACGACTCCGAAAACGAAGTTACCGTCGCGTCAATCTAAAAGTTTTTCCATACTATATAGCGTACATAATTCGAGGAGAAACTTTGTGGATTCTTGCTATAGCACATGGGCATCGTAAGCCGGAATACTGGATAAATAGAGAGAAGGGAATCAGCTAACCACCGCATCAACTCGGACTCGCTACGCTCGCCGGGTATGCGGAACGTTAGCGCATCTACGAAATTGACAGGGAAGAATTTGTATTTACCTGAAAAACATACCTGAAAAACACGGTTGACAGAAAGAAACAGATGTGCTGAATGGTCTTCTGGATACGACAAATCACTGTAGAAGGGTTTCTTTGGTAAATGCGTCGGATGAAGGAATGAAAAAGGAAGCTCTCTCCTTCATAAGACGTCAGTAGGGAATACGATGATGAAACTTGACCGAACAACGATACGAAAAGGACAGATGCAAACATTTCAGGATGACGGATTTGTCCAGACGAGCATGAAACGTCGTGTTGAAATGGTATGGGACATTACGTTAGCGTTATGGGAGATCAGTACACGAGGGAAAATTCATGCTGAATCACGATTACAAAGAAATGTTGCAGTGTTTAGCCACCGAAGGGACTGAATTCCTGATTGTTGGGGCGTATGCGCTTGCCGCTCATGGCATTCCTCGAAGTACGGCAGATTTTGATATTTGGGTGAACCCAACCGCTGAAAATTCCGTGAAAGTCTATCGTGCATTAGCCACCTTTGGAGCGCCTCTTGCTGATGTCACGCCGCGAGATTTTGCTGAAGAGGGGGTGATCTTTCAAATCGGTGTTGTTCCGTGTCGCATTGACATTATTACGAAGATTTCTGGTAATATCTCATTTTCAGAAGCCCGTTCTCACGCTGACATCATCCAATTGGATGATGTGCAGATGCCGATCTTATCATTTGATCATCTCTTGACTAATAAGCTCGCAACAGGACGTCCTAAAGATATTGAAGATGTCAAATTACTTAAACAACATCGTGGAGAGGGGTAACAAGATGGAGGTGATATTATGGAATCATCTGTTCGGCGCGCCATAATTTATCTGGATGAAGTTGTTCATCAGGCTCTTAAAATAAAGGCGATAGAGACATCACGATCCATTTCAGATATTGTTAATTCAGCCGTTAAAGCATCTCTCGCGGAAGATGCCGAAGACCTTGCCGCATTCGAAGACAGGGCGAATGGGCCTCTGCTCAGTTGTGATGAAACGGTACCGCCTTCGCCAGGGTCGGTACCGCATCGTTTATTCAATCCAGGATGATGAACTGACTATATGGATTGTGACGATTGGTCATAGAAAAGACGCTTATCGCTGAACCGGACAATTTGGATGCTCTTGACAAAAAATAGCGAGCCGTATTGCTTTGCGTCATTTTTTGCAAATGATCCAAGTCCTTATTTTTTCAAATCCACCAGCGCTTCACTGATTTCTTCCGCGATCCTTGCGGCGGCCGCCGCCGGATCATCCGCGTCCCGGATGGGACGTCCGATGACCAGATAATCAGCCCCTTCGCGGACAGCCTCACCCGGGGTGACAATACGGCGCTGATCATCTTCTCCGGCCTGCCACGCCGGCCGAATCCCCGGCGTGACCGCCAGAAAATCCGGGCCAAACGCGGCCTTGATGGTTTTCACCTCCCGGCCGGAACACACCACCCCCGCACACCCGGCGTCTTTGGCCATTTCCGCGCGCTTTTTCACCAGCAGGGCCATATCCGCCGCATATTCGTCCTTGAACCCGGCTGCCGCGATATCTTCCGAAGAAACACTCGTAAGCGCGGTAACTCCGAGCACGCCCACCGCGCCGCCCCCGCCTTCCACCGCCGCCGCCAGCATCCGGGATGTTTCGCCGCAGTGAACGGTGACAAATTTCACCCCCAGGTCCGCGGCCCGGGCCATGGCCCGCTCCACTGTGGCGGGAATGTCATGAAGTTTGAGATCCAGAAAAATCTCCGCCCGGCCCGCCCCCTGAATTCTTCGGATAATTTCCGGCCCGGCCTGGATAAAAAGCTCCAGCCCCACCTTGAACATGCCAACGGATTCGGAAAGCCGTTCAACGTAATGGGAAGCCTCCCCGACCGTGGGCACATCCAGAGGGAATATGATATAATCTCGAGGTGTTTTCATCATTTCTCCTTTTGTTATGCATTGATTCCCGGGATGCCCCGGTCAGATGTCTGCTTCGTTCTATAGCCCAAAACCGGACTGGCAAAAAGATTTTTCTTCACCACACCAGTAAGAAAACGGTTGAAAATATTCCAATTATAATGATATGAAGTCAAAATTATTATAAAATGCCAAAAAATCAGGCCCATGGAGTTACAAGCCCAAGCGATCATGACAGATTCTGAAAAAAAATCCGAAATCCCGGCCGCCCGGCAAGCCCTGCTGCGAAACCTGCCGGGCGTCGACCACCTTCTGGAAATCGCCGGGCATGATCTGGAATTAAACGCCGCCCCCAGAACCCTTCTGACAGACTGCGTCCGAAAAACCATAGACCAACTTCGCCAGGCCATCCTTAACGGCCCGCCGGAACTCCCGGAAACCGCCCTCACGGACGCGGATATTTTACACCAGGTCCGAAAATCCGTTCAATCGGCCATGGCCTTAAATCTCCGTCGGGTCATCAACGCCACCGGCATCGTCGTGCATACCAACCTGGGCCGGTCCCTGCTGGCAAAACAAGCCCTCGAACATCTTCAGATGATCTCCAGCCGGTATTCCAATCTGGAATATAATCTGTCCACCGGCAAACGGGGCCTGCGATATACGGTGGTGGAAGATATCTTGTGCGAACTGACCGGCGCGGAGATGGCCATGGTGGTCAACAACAATGCCGCCGCAGTC
>PCSG01000145.1 GCA_002772195.1 Desulfobacterales bacterium CG23_combo_of_CG06-09_8_20_14_all_51_8
CCGATCCACCACCAGCACGGAACGATGTCCGGTTTCCATAAGCCGGGAAGTGGCCATCTGGGACTTGAAGGATTTTTTTAATGCCAGGATCGCGTCTTTCACCGTCATGTCACTGTTCAGGGTGGTGTATTCTTCAATGGGGATCATCGCATCCCGGACGGATTTTTCCTTGTATGTCTGGGGCGATGCGGTGCGATGATAGGCATCCCGGATTTTACCCACCAGCACGTCAATATCACAGGGTTTGGACAAATAATCAAAGGCTCCTTCCTTATGGGCGGTCCTGGCCGATGACAAATCCCCGTGACCGGTCAGCATGATCACCGGCACATCCGGTTTGCGCTTTTTGATCTCCTTTAAGGTCTCATGTCCGTCCATGCCCCGCATTTTAATATCAAGGATGATCACATCCGGGTTCTGACTCAATTTGACAATGGCCTCTTCGCCGCTTTCCGCCATGACCGTGTCAAACCCCCTGCGGGTCAAAATTTTATTTGTGGTTACCCGAAACTGCTCTTCATCGTCAACCATCAATACTGTTATTTTTTTCTCCATAGATGATATCTCCCTTTTTTAATTGCGCTTTATATCCGGCAGGCGGTTTTGCCTCAGAAGGACACAAGCGGCAAAAGTGACCAGAAAAATAGTACGATCATGCCAATTGACATGACGATAATCATAATGCTGTGCAGCCATTTCAAACCGACGGTCTGGGTCAGGCCGATGCCGATCATCAGCCATTTCCAGGGCTCTGTGATAAAAATAAACAATGGAATCCAGGATGCCAGAAGCGTCACGCCCGAGGCGAACGCATACACGCTGAAAAACCGCCGGAACGTGACTTTCCGGCCCCAGAACAGGGTCATGAGGATATAGCCAAGGACTGCGGCAATAAACGTCATGCCCACGGCATTGATGAAAAAAACACCGCCGCTGATTATGGGCTTTTCAAAATCCCGGGTGGTGAGACTGGCTGCGGCAAAAAACGCCGAAGACACCAGTAAAAACATTATTGACTGGGCAAAACCCGTGTCTTCAGGCAAGTCCCGAAAAAATGAGACCGGCGTTCCCAGTACTTTTGAAAGGGAACGGAAATAGAAACGCAGGGAAAATCGGCCGGTTGCCGGCTGCATGATTTCCATCCTAAAGTATTCCGGTCTTGTAAAAAATACCGGCCACAAGCATGATGAGGGTCAATATAAAATAATCTGGTTATCCAGTTCGGTTAAGTTGAATATATTCACTCAAAATCCGAGGCCTTTTATCTGGATACCCGCCTTCGCGGGTATGACGATTGTTAAATATTTAACGATAAATGAGGTTTATGTCATTCCCGCGCAGGCGGGAATCCAGTTGGTACGTTACCAATATAACCGCGCTTGAGTAAAGTAGATAAGCAAATAAAATAAAATGACCGCTCCGCCTCTTTGGTAAAATAAAATCGGCCGTCCTTATAGCAAAGGCTTTTTTTTGCGTTTCCGGATTCCTGCACATGCTGCTCGTTCATGATCATCCATCCTTTATTTTTATTATGAAAGAGTTTCATTAACCCTTAAAACCCCGGAAGTCCGCTAAACCCCCGGAATGACCAAAAGAGAGCCGTCATGAGCACCAGAATAATATTGGCGAAAAACCACAGGGGAATGCCCACCCGGAGATAATCCTTGGGCTCAAGGTATCCGCTTGCGTAAACAATGGCATTGGGGGGTGTTCCGATAATTAGACAATAGGCAAACGATGAAGAAATGGCCGTTGACATCGCCATAAACGGAAGGTATGTGGTCCCCGGATGGACCAGACCAGCCATGTTCAAAGTGATGGGACCGACCGCGGCTGCAGCCGGGCCATCCGCCATCAGATTGGTCATCACACCCGTCAGCCCGTTTGACACCACCATTAAAGGAATTCCTGAATCGAGCCCCAGCGGGGATATCAAATCGATGACCGATCTGGCGATCCAGTATGCGGCGCCGCTTTTATCTAATATTCTGCCGAAAATAATGGCGCCGGCATACAGCCAGACTACACCCCAGTCCACTTTTTCCTGGTAATCCCGCCAGTTCACAATTCCGGCGAGCAGGTATGCCACCGCGCCCGCCACCGCAATCACTCCGATACCAAGCCTGACCGGCACAATGCCCATCTCATAAAAGGTTTTTTCTGTAAACCAACCGAACACCATGACGACAAAAATAATCAGCGCTGAAATCTGGTTTCTGTTCCATCCGCCCATTTTGTCGATCTCTCGTTTTAACTGGTCCATGGCCGGCTCCAGGGAAGTGATTTTCGCCTTGAAACGCCAGTTCACCAGAAACCATGTCACGGGGATCATGACCAGCAGAAATGGGAAGCAGTAGGTGACCCACTGGAAATACCCGATATCCAGGCCGAACATATCATTTAGATAAGTCATCATGATCACATTTCGGGCGCCGCCGGACGGCGCGCCGGGTCCGCCGATATTGCAGGCCATGGCAATACCGATCATCAGAAGTTTGCCCAGTTCCGGATCTTCCGGAATTTCCTTTGTCAGGCTGTTCTGGTAGATGAGCATGCCGATGGGCAGAAACATGGCGGCCAGGGCATGATCGGAAATAAACGCCGCCAGCGGCGTGATGATGATAAAGAATATCAGGGTGATCCATTTAACGGAAGGCACCGCCAGCTTTTTAAACATCATGAGGCATACCCGTTTGTCCACCCCGGTTTTCACAAACGCGGCCGCAAACATGAGGCTGCCCATGATAAACCAGACCGCATCATCCCAGTACAGCCCCGCTACATCGCTTCTGGAAACCACCCCGGTAAACACCAGGATCAGGCCGATACAGAAGGCGACACTCGGCAGGGGAATGCATTCGGTCAAAAAACAAAGCACCACGAACGCCATCATGGCGATGGCCACTTTCACATGCCACGCGCCTTTGTCCGCGGATGCCTTATCTTTTTCGTTTAAATCTTCATATTTGAGTCCGTTTCTTCTCAAATCAAACCCGGCTTCCATTAAAGATTTGAATTTCTCATCCGTCAGGTTAGTGTCAATAAACTGCTTCGCCTTGTCCAGGTTTTTTGCATCTACGACAATATCGTATTTTTTACACCACTTGGCATCCCGGCTCATAAACCGTTTTTTAGAGAATGCCCCCATCCCCATATTCTGTTCCATAATTTGGGCGGTGATCACCTGCCACTGCTCTGCCACATTATTTTCCATACCAAAAAGCGATGTGGTAAAAAAGCCCTTCACCGCTTTGGGCCCCACATTGTATTCCATGCCGACATCTTGCATGCCGCTGGGCATCGGCATCGCCAGCAACACGGCAAACAGCACGACTGGAA
>PCSG01000269.1:0-2622 GCA_002772195.1 Desulfobacterales bacterium CG23_combo_of_CG06-09_8_20_14_all_51_8
ACGGCAGTTGGGGGGACGCCTCAAAAGAGAAGTTTTCAGCGTCATCAATGGACTGCTCGGCCGCATTGTGGGCGTAGACCAGCGCTTCCAGCAGCGAGTTGCTGGCCAGGCGGTTCGCGCCGTGAAGACCGGTGCAGGCGGTTTCCCCGATGGCGAACAGCCGCTGAATATTGGTCCGTCCAAACATATCCGTGGCCACGCCGCCGCACATGTAATGGGCTGCGGGCACCACGGGAATGGGCTGTTCGGTCATGTTGATGCCGAAACTCAGACATTTGGCGTACAGGTTGGGGAACCGGGTCCGGACGAACTCCGGATCTTTGTGGCTGATGTCGAGAAACACGGAATCGTCGCCCCGTTTTTTCAGTTCCGCGTCAATGGCCCGTGCCACCACGTCCCGGCAGGCCAGTTCCTTGAGCGGTGAATAATGTTCCATGAACCGTTCGCCCGCCGCATTGATCAGGATGCCGCCGTCGCCCCGCACCGCCTCGGAAATCAGAAAATTCTTGGCCGCCGGATGATACAGACAGGTGGGATGAAACTGAACGAATTCCAGATTGGCAACGGTGGCGCCGGTCCGGTAGGCCATGGCGATGCCGTCTCCTGTGGCGATGTCCGGGTTGCTGGTGTAGGCATAGACTTTCCCGGCCCCGCCGGTGGCCAGCATGATGGTCCGGCCGCAGAAGGTATGAATGTCAGTGGTGTTCCGGTCCATCACATAGGCGCCGTAGCAGTAATCCTCATGGGTGGTGATCACCATGCCCCGCTGGAGCCTGGTGGACCGCGTGATCAGGTCAATAGCGATATGATTTTCAAACACGCGGATATTTTTATGCGCCATCACCTGGGCCACCAGGGCTTTTTCCACGGCCAGGCCGGTGAGATCGTCCGCGTGCACGATACGGTTGTGGGAGTGCCCGCCTTCCCGGCAGAGGTCCAGGTGCAGGTCAGAGGGCTGGCCGGCGGCGTCCTGGTTCCGGTTGAACTTCACTCCTAAGCGGATCAGTTCCTGAATCCGTTCCGGCGCGCTTTTGACCACCATGTCAACGACTTGTTCGTTACACAGACCGTCGCCGGAGGCGTGGGTGTCATTGATGTGGGCCGCAAACGAGTCGGTTTTGGCGAAAACCGTCGCAATCCCTCCCTGGGCATAGGCGGTGTTGCTTTCCGCGATATTGCGTTTGGTAATGATAATGACTGTGCCGTGGTCCGCCACTTTCAGGGCGAACAACAGCCCGGCGACCCCGCTTCCGATGACTAAAAAATCCGATTCATATTCCATGGAAATATTTCGCCTTTGAAATTATAAGAGGGAGGACCGTCTTCTCCGGGTCTGGGACCCCAGAAAAACCCCGACCAGAAGAATCCCGGCGCCGGTGAGCGTCCATTTAATTGCTGTTGTGACATACTGACGATTCAATTTTCCCTTCAAGGATTGGATTTCAGCGTCCTTTTTATCCGCCTGGGCCGCAATCCGGTCATATTTTTTTTTGATGGAAAGATAATCCGCAGCCTCTGTCTGAAGGGTCTGGAAGGCGTCTTGCGCTTTTTTCAGCTGTGTTTCGGTTTCATTGAGCCGGGTGGTCAGGCGGGTGTTTTCCTCCTTTAACCGGCTGCTCTCCATGGCGTTTAGTTCCGCCTGCTCCCGTTGTATTTCCATCTGGATCTGGAGATTTTCAATGCGGGCGCTGGCGGGTTTTTGGCTGGTGAGAGAGCGTGATATCATCCATCCCTGTTTTCCGTCCTCGGTTTTAATCTGGGACCACCCGCCGGAAAAGGAAATCACCTCCACCTTGTCGCCCGGGAGCAGGGTGGAAATTATTTTATGGGTCGTCGTGCTGCCGGAACGGACATTGAGTTTTTTAACATCGCCGGCATACATCTCGTCCGCCAGGCCGGCGGACGCAAAGCCTATCAGAAATAGCAACGCGGAAATCAGGAGGATGGTTTTTTGTTTCATAAAAAACTCCGCATGCGGCCCAGTCATGCCGCCG
This sequence comes from Desulfobacterales bacterium CG23_combo_of_CG06-09_8_20_14_all_51_8, assembly GCA_002772195.1. GTDB lineage: Bacteria > Desulfobacterota > Desulfobacteria > Desulfobacterales > Desulfosalsimonadaceae > SURF-3. The sequence goes on from PCSG01000269.1 coordinate 1,995, forward strand.
CAATGTTCTCTAAAATGCAACTATTTAAAATTAAAAGATAAAATAAAGTAATAAAAAAATATATATGAAATATCGCCCATATTCAAGGGTAAAATCATTTTTTAAGACGCCGGATTCCGGATGGGGGAGACCGGGCGCAACCGCTGGGCCAGGCCCGAGCACCGCTGCAAGGGCGTGTTGTTTTTCAAGGCAATGGACAGGGCTTTTTTCGTGCCGATGAGCACTACATATTTCTGGGCCCGGGTAATGGCGGTATAGAGCAGGTTGCGCTGAAGCATGATGTAGTGCTGGGTGAGCAGCGGCATCACCACTGCGGGATATTCGGAACCCTGGGATTTGTGAACGGATATGGTGTATCCCAGGGCCAGTTCCTCCATCTCTTCAAGGGTGTATTCAACCTCCCGGCCGTAAAAGTCCACGCGCAGGATGCCGTCTGCCTTGTCCAGTCCGGAGATGATACCGATATCGCCGTTAAACACTTCTTTCGGGTAATTGTTTTTCAGATGCATGACCTTGTCCCCGATCTTGAATTTCTGGCTTCCGTGGGTCAAAACGCCGGCGGAGGGATTCAAGGCCGTCTGAAGCAGCCGGTTTAAATGGATGGTGCCGGCAACTCCCTTGTGCATGG
>PCSG01000269.1:2652-3191 GCA_002772195.1 Desulfobacterales bacterium CG23_combo_of_CG06-09_8_20_14_all_51_8
CCAGGCCGAACCGGGCCGGCAGAGTTTCCGCGCACAAATCCACGATGATGGAGACCGCCTGTTCCGGTGTCCGGGCCTCGATAAAATAAAATTCCGCCCCGATGTCAACCGGGTCCTTGAAGGCATGGAGTCGAGGAAACTCACCATTTCGGACGTGATGGGCATTGACGACGATCATGCTTTCCGCGGCCTGCCGGAAAATTGTGGTTAAATAAAAAACCGGAACGCTTCCGGACGCGATCAGGTCCGCAAGAACATTTCCCGGCCCCACCGGCGGGAGCTGGTGGGCGCCTCCCACCAGGATGACGCTCGCCTTAAACGGGACGGCGCTGATGAAATGATACATGAGCACCGTGTCCACCATGGAGGTTTCGTCAACGATAAGGATGTCCGCGTCAATGGGATCATTCGGGCCTTTCCCAAAGGTCTGGGCTTCAAAATTATATTCGAGAAGTTTGTGGAGGGTGTGGGCCTTGTGGCCGGTGACCTCGGCCAAGCGCCGCACGGCCCGACCGGTGGGAGCCGCGAGACACACGGTC
>PCSG01000269.1:3197-3339 GCA_002772195.1 Desulfobacterales bacterium CG23_combo_of_CG06-09_8_20_14_all_51_8
AGGCGGAGGTTCATTTCCGTGATAGAGCGGATCAGGGTGGTTTTGCCGGTGCCGGGCCCGCCGGTGATAATGCTGATGCGGTGCCGGGCCGCCGCCGAAAGAATCGTCTGCTGCTCCGGTGAAAGGGAAAGGATGAGGCGGT
>PCSG01000269.1:3391-6139 GCA_002772195.1 Desulfobacterales bacterium CG23_combo_of_CG06-09_8_20_14_all_51_8
TTTAAATATATCGCCGGGTCGGCCGATGCGTCCGCAAACGATTCCATGACGATCTCGCCGTCCCTGGCCAAGTCTTCCAGGCTGTCTTCGGCGGTTTTGGCGTCGATTTCAAAATCAGCCGCCATCTGATCGACCAGCACGGACTTGTCCACATAGACATGGCCGTCGTCCAAGGCTTCCCGGAGAATATTGAGGATGCAGGCATTGGCCCGGTCGAAAATATTCTGGACGATGCCCAGGTCCCGGGCGATCCGGTCCGCCGCCGCAAAGCCGATGCCATGGATATCATTGGCCATGCGGTAGGGGTCCCGGCGGATGATGTCCAGGGCCTCCTCGCCGTAAGCCTTGAATATGGATGCGCTGTGGCGGGTGTTGATCCCGTGCGCCTGAAGAAAATTCATGATGGCCGACAGGCGGTGGTGGTTTTGCCACTGCTGGTGGATTTGGGCGGCTTTTTTTTCGCCGATGCCGTCCACTTGAATCAATTGGTCCGGATTTTCGGCAATGACGGCCAGGGTCTGCTCTCCGAAGTGATGGATGATTTTTTCAGCCAAAGACGGACCGATGCCGGGCACGATCCCGGACCCCAGATAACCCCGGATGCCGTCAATGGTGGCGGGGAGAAGGAGGCTGGCCGTGTCGAAGGCGAACTGCTGGCCGAAGCGGGGGTGGGTCGTCCATTTCCCGGAGAGCCGGAGGGTTTCGCCGGTCCGGGGCCGGGGCAGGTATCCCACAATGGTGGCCGTGGTTCTGGGGAAGGCGGTTTTGAACCGGGCGATGGTATAGTGGTTTTCGTCGTTATGAAAAGTAATATGCAGGACGGTGCCTTCGATGGTGATCATGGCCGGCGGCTGTGGGGTTTTGGCATTCGATTCAGAGATCCCCGGCCACGGTAAAGATATTTTCAAATCCGTTCTGCGTGAGGCGTTCTTCCATGCGCCGGGCCTGGGCCAGAGAGGTGAAGGGGCCTACCCGAACCCGGTAAAACAGGGTTCCATTCCTGTCAATGGGTGAGATATGCACATTGTCAGCGATTTTTTCAAGGGATTGTTTTAATGTTTCCGCATTGGCCGCGCTACCGAAGGCCCCGGCCTGAATGGTGAAATTGCCGGTAAAATATAGACTCCCCGGTCCGGCATGATCGGATTCGTTCAATATCTCTTCATCCGTGCCCAGGGCCGAGATTCCAACAGGCGCGGTGCCCTTTCCGATCATATCGATCTCTTCGGCCGCGCGGCGGGACAGGTCAATAATCCGTTCCCGGCAGAAGGGGCCCCGGTCGTTGATGCGCACCACTGTCGTGCGGTTGTTTTTCAGATTTTTCACTAGGACCATGGTGCCGAAGGGAAGGGTCTTGTGGGCCGCGGTCATGGCGTGCATGTTGTAAATTTCGCCGTTCGCGGTATTTTTCGCGTGAAAAGGCTCGCCGTACCAGGAGGCCACACCCTGCTCAACAAATCCATGGGCGCTGTCCAGGCAATGGTAGATTCGGCCGTTCACCACATAGGCGTTATCCGCCGGGGGCGGAATTTCCGGGGCTGGAGCCGGTCGGAACAGGCCGCAGCCGGTCATGGTTGCGGCAAAGATCAGGCAGGCGAATAAAAACGCCGCCAAGGTTGCTGGCTTTTTTCGTTTCATGGGGGCATTCTCATAGATTACATCTTTTTTCATTTTTTCAGCGCGATTTTCAAAACATCCGTCATGTTGTCCACAAAATGGAATTTGATGGCGTCTCTCACATTTTTAGGAACGTCGAGGAGGTCCTTCTCACAGAGCTTGGGCAGGATAATGGTTTTGATGCCGGCCCGGTGCGCGGCCAGCATCTTCTCCTTGATGCCCCCCACCGGCAGGACCTTTCCCCGCAGGGTGATTTCGCCGGTCATGGCCAGGTCCTTGTGGGTGGTAGCGCCGGTGAGCACCGAAGCGATGGCGGTGAGCATGGTCACCCCGGCGGACGGCCCGTCCTTGGGGATGGCCCCGGCCGGGATGTGAATGTGGATGTCGTGGGTCTGGAAATAATTGTCCTCGATGTTCATGGAAGGGGCATTGGAGCGGATGTAGCTTAAGGCCGCAGTGGCCGATTCCTTCATCACGTCGCCCAGTTGGCCGGTGAGGGTGAGTTTGCCCGTGCCCCGCATGGTAGTGGCTTCGATAAACAGGATGTCTCCGCCTGCTTCGGTCCAGGCAAGGCCCATGACCACACCGGGGGTGGCCACCCGTTTTTTCATGTCATTGGTGATGCGCACCGGCCCCAGGAACTTGGTCAGATTTTTCGTGTTCACGTTCACGGATTCTTTTTCGCCCTTGGCGATGCTGGCCGCCACGCTCCGGCAGGCATTGCCGATTTCCCGCTCCAGATTGCGCAGCCCGGCCTCCCGGGTATAGCCCGTGATGATCTGATTAACGGCTCCTTTGGTGAAGGAAATATGTTCCGCTTTCAGGCCGTTGGCCTCCCGCTGCCGGGGAATGAGGTACCGGGAGGCGATTTTGAATTTTTCTTCCTGGGTGTAGCCGGACAGGCGCAATACCTCCATGCGGTCCCGCAGGGCCGGGGGAATGGTGTCTAAAATATTGGCCGTGGTGATGAACATGACCTGGGAAAGATCAAAAGGGACGTCCAGATAATGGTCTTCAAAGGAAAAATTCTGTTCCGGGTCAAGCACTTCCAGCAGGGCCGATGACGGGTCCCCGCGAAAATCACTGCCCACCTTGTCGATTTCATCGAGCATGAAAACAGGGTTTTTGGTG
>PCSG01000395.1:0-3784 GCA_002772195.1 Desulfobacterales bacterium CG23_combo_of_CG06-09_8_20_14_all_51_8
ATATTTTTCTGAATTTCATCACTGTATCTAAAATAGCGCACCAGCACATAATCCACCACGATCCCTTTGTCCTCCAACTCCTCGTTGAGCTTTTCCCTTGCTGCCTGCGCCTTTGCCGCCCGAAGCGGGCTGTTGTAAAACTCTTCCGTCGTCAGTTCCCCCAGGGTTTCCTTGAGCGACGGCTCAGTCTTGGGAATAACGCCATTGTCCTCAAAAAGATTCCCCGGTCCGATTTTCGTAAACACCTTGTACGGGTCCGCGATATGATACAGCACCGACACATCCACATCCACGAAAAAGCCGTCCGAAGTCTGGATATGGGCCGCCTTTTCCTGGCGGGCGTATTCGGATGCGGTGCGGGGGAAATTGGTCAGTTCCAGCACCTGGATATCTTTCGGCAGGAAATGCATTTTCTGAACCACCGGGATAATAAAGTGCAGGCCGGGGCCGTAAATTTTTTCCTGAATCCCCCGGTTCGCCCCCAGTTTCACTTGTTTGATGCCGTATTCATTGGGTTCCACGTATTGCAAAAACGAGTTGTACGTCATCACCAGCAGGGCCGCCACCCCGATCAACAGGCTCGTCCGGCCCGAAAGCCGCAACCGGGGAATTTTGACCCTTGTCCTCCTACCTGCGGGCATTGAAGCAAATTTTACGTCTTTTTCTTCCATCATTCGATCCTCCATCTTGAGGGTGTTTCCAGGCGAAACAAACCGCCCCGGTCAGGAATTAACGGCTTAAAAACCTATGAAATTTAGAAGCGCTCGATCAATTTATCGATCAGAAACGAACTCTCCCGGATGGCCTGTTCCCCGAACGGGCCGAACCATTCGGCGATTTTTTGAAATTGTGCCTTAAATCCGTCTTTGTCGCCTTTTTCCAGCATGGCGAGATTTTGGCTGACGCTTTGAATATAATCTTTAAGCATGGCCCGGCGCTCCGGGGTGGCGAAAATAATTTCCGCATACAGGCCCGCGTCCTGGGCGAACAGCCGGCCCACCATGCCCATTTCCAGGCGATAAATGGGACTTGAAAACTCAAGCGTTCTTGCCAGAGGGACTTTTTTGGCGGCCAGAAACTGCCCGAAGGCAAAGGTGGCGAAATGCCTCAGGGACTGGACATATTCCATGATTTTATCATGTTCCTCTCTAGTGGATCTGACAATAACAGCCCCCCACAGGGAAAACTGGTCGATGACCCAGCGGCAGGCATTCTCATCCCTTCCGGGCGTTGCCACCACAATCTGCTTGTCCAGGGTGGACGTGGTGGGACCAAACAGGGGATGAAGCCCCACCACAGGCCCGGGATGGGCGTCCAGCATGGCCTGAAGAGGGAGTTTCTTGATGCTGGTCAAATCCGCCAGCACCGCATGGGCCGGCAGGTACGGAGCGATTTTCCGGATCACTTCCGGGGTTTTGTCGATGGTGACGGAAATAAGGCAGAGATCTATGCCCTCGCAGAGGAGGGCCGCCCTGTCCCAGTCCCGGCTGCCCATGGACCGCACAAGGTACCCGGCGCCGGTGAACCAGTCCGCAAAATACCGCCCCATCTCACCGGTGCCGCCGACGATCAGAACCGTGGCCCCGGGCCGCACCGCTTTCCCTGCCATGTGACCGGCCTGGGTCACCCGGGACCGGCGCATGATGATCCGGTAAATCTCCTCGATATAGTCCGGGCACAAACCAGCCGCCTTTGCCTGGTCCCGCCGGGCGGAAATCAAGTCTTCTTCCCGGGCCGGATGATACACCGGCAGGTTATGGGCCTTTTTCAGGGCCACCACATCTTCCACCTGGTGCTGACGCCGGGCCAGAAGGTCCACGATCTGACGGTCAAGGGCGTCAATTTCAAGGCGCATGGCCGCCAGTTTTTCCTGACACCCATGGGGAACGTCGCTCATTTGTTTTCCTTTTTATTGGATTTTTGATATGGATATTGAAATTTTAATAATATATGTTCGTCATCAATGCAACTGACGTTTACAACAATCCAGGTAACGCCCGCCGACCAAGGAGAATTTCATGTCAATGGTTACGCCATTCCGCCGGATATTTCCAATTTTCACCGTCGTCTTGTTTTTTCTGTGGGTTTGTTTTCCCCTGACTGCCCCTGCCAAAGAATTTAAAACCGAATATAAACTTCAGGTGACCGTGGGCCCTAATTTTTACTGGGGACAGGGGGCCGCCAAATTTTCCGAACTGGTCAAAGAAAAAACCGGGGGACGGATCATTGTCAAACCCTATTACGGCAGTTCCCTGCTCCAGGGAGCCCAGCTCAAATCCGCCCAGCTTGTGGCAAAAGGCGTGATAGACTGCGCGTTTGAATCCACCATCAATATTTCATCAGTCATTCCGGAATGCAATGTCTTCTCCCTGCCGTTTTTTGTGAACACCTATGAGAACCTGGACAAGATCGAGCAGGGCCGGACCGGTCAGGCGGTTTTTGACGCCATGCGCAAAAAACAGCTCATGCCCCTGGCCTGGGGGGAAAACGGATTCCGCCAGATCACCAACGACAAAATCGCCATCCGGCGGCCCAAGGACCTCTCCGGCATGAAAGTGCGGGTGGTTGGAAGCCCCATCTTTATCGATATTTTCCGGCAACTGGGAGCCGATCCCGTGAACATGAACTGGGGGGACGCCATTTCCGCCTTTCAACAGGGCGTGGTGGACGCTCAGGAAAACCCGGCGGCGGTTCTTACGGCGGTCCAGATCTGGCAGTATCACCGCTATGTGACCTTCTGGAACTATATGGCCGATCCCCTGATTTTTTACTGGAACAAACCGGAATGGGACAAATTCCCCAAAGACATTCAGCAGGCCATCCTTGAGGCGGCCCGAGAAGCCGGCCAACTTGAAAAAGCCATGAGCCGGGCGGGTCTGGACGGGGAAACCTCCATCAACATCCTGAAAAATGAATTCCACCATGTCATGGAAAACCCGAATCCTGTTGCATTATTGCAGCAAAACAAAATGACGGTCACGATGCTTTCAGGTGAAGAACAGGCGGCCTTTGCCGAGGCCACCCGGAAGGTGTATGAAAAATGGGAACAGGAGATCGAAAAAAATCTCGTGGACATGGCCCGGAAGGATATGGCGGGGGAGTGAACGTTCAACATTGAACATCGAACGTTTAACGTTGAAAATATCGAAAGTAAAGGATTTACTGAAAAATACAACGTCTCGCATCTTGTTTATTTTGAAGTTCATGATACCGTCCAGGGAGCCATCACCCAGGAAAAACAGAATACAATTGAAATGACACCCCAAAAACCCACTTTCCGCCTCGACCATCTGATTACCGCGGCCATGCTGTTCGCCATGGCGGCCATTGCATTCGCCAATGTGGTGAGCCGGTACGTGTTTCATTTTTCTTTTTCCGCCACAGAGGAAATCACCATCAATCTGTTTGTATGGCTGACTGTGGCGGGATCGGGAATCGCCTTTGAACGGGGGGCCCAGCTTGGCATGGTGACCCTGTTCAAAATCTTCCCCCGAAACCTGCAAAAAGCGGTGGTGATTTTTTCCGCGCTCTTGAGCGCCGCCCTCTTCATGATCGTGGATATTTTCATGATCCAGGCCATCTATGATGAAATCACTTTGTTTCAGGCGACCTCCGCCAGCCTCGGCATCCCGGTATGGATCTATTACGCCGGAATCCCGGTTTTTTCGGTATTTGTGTTCAAAGGCATTTACAGAAACGCCGCTGCGCAACTAACAGATCCCAAACCCGGACGGACAATTCTCTGATGGATATTCTGATCCTGATCCTGATATTTTTCGTCCTG
>PCSG01000395.1:3802-3944 GCA_002772195.1 Desulfobacterales bacterium CG23_combo_of_CG06-09_8_20_14_all_51_8
ATCGGCACATCTTTGGGGGTTGCCGCAGTGGTCACCCTTTTCCAGTTTGACTTAGGCGTCGGCATGGTGGGAATCAATTTCTCATCCGCCATCGCCTCGTTTCCACTCCTTGCGGTTCCGTTTTTCATTCTGGCCGGAGTCC
>PCSG01000395.1:3964-11808 GCA_002772195.1 Desulfobacterales bacterium CG23_combo_of_CG06-09_8_20_14_all_51_8
GCGGCGTCCATCGCCCGGTTTTTTGAGCTGATCCTGGGGAAAGCCGTGGGGGGGCTCGCCATGGTATCCGTGTTCACCTGCATGTTCTGGGGGGCGCTGTCCGGTTCAGGACCCGCCACCACGGCCGCGGTGGGTCTCATCCTGCTCGTCCCCATGATCAAACAGGGGTATGATAAAAATTTCGCCGGGGCCGTGATCGCCAACGCTGCGGACCTGTCCATCATCATCCCGCCCAGCATTGCCTTTATCATTTACGGCAACATAACCAGCGTGTCGGTCAGCGCCCTGTTTGTGGCCGGCATTGTTCCGGGCATCATCATCGGCGTGGGAACAGCCCTGGTAGCCTATTTGATCTCAAAAAAACGGGGCTATCAAGGCCTGAACCAGCGGGGCAACGTCAAAGAAATTTTGAAAGCTTCCAAAGACGCGTTCTGGGCCTTTGTTTCTCCGGTCATCATTTTGGGCGGGATATACACCGGCGCTTTCACCCCCACGGAGGCGGCGGTGGTGAGCGTGTTTTACAGCCTGTTCGTGGCGGTTTTCATCTACCGATCCCTGACCTGGCGAGGCTTTATGGACGCCCTGACCGATGCCGCAGTCACCAGTTCCGTGATCATGTTTATCGTGGCCTTTGCCGGCCTCTTTTCATGGACCGCGTCCGTCACCGGATTTATCGATCAGACAGCCGAATTCATCATCCGCATTTCCCCCAACAGCGTTGTCATGATCATTCTGGTCAATCTTCTCCTGCTGATTTTGGGCATGTTTATCGACGCCATCTCCATTTCCTACCTGGTGATGCCGGTGCTCATGCCCGTGCTGGCCGCATTTCACATTGATCCCCTGTGGTATGGCGTCATTTTCATCACGGCCCTGGCCATCGGCCAGGCCACTCCACCGGTGGGGGTCAACCTGTTCACCGCCGCCAATCTCATCGGCAGCGATGTGGACAGCGTGGCAAAGCAGGCCATTCCCTTTGTCATGATGGATATTCTGATTCTGATGATTTTATCCCTGATTCCGGCCTTATCGCTGTTTCTGCCCAAACTGGCGGGATTGTATTGAAGAAGATTAGCGCGATGATGATAAAAATGGAAGGAACAGGCGTGCCTCCTTTTTTCAGCACCACTCCCGCCAGCCCTGCATCAGCGGAAAATACAGACCCAGCCGGATTTCCCGGGTTTCTTTTACCGCCATCAGGCGTTTGTAGAATTCAAGCTGATTCTGGTACCTTAATTTTTCCCGGTCCAGAAATTCTTCCACGGATCCGCCCGCATGGACGCCGGTCTTGTAATCAACAATCCACCGGATGTTGGCGTCATCCACGAACGTGCGGTCCATCTTGACGCTGACCAGTTTTCCCTCCACAAGCCCGGTCAGGGCGTATTCGCAGGCGCTTTCCCGGTGAGCGGACAAAATCCACCGGCCTTTTTCATCCGCGACCGCATTGATCAAGGTGGTCGCTACCTGTTCCGCCGCTTCTTCGATCTGATTCGCCCCCACGCCGGATCGGGAAAGGTCTGCTTTAAATATGCCGGCCATGGACCGGATCCGGTCGGCATCCCATGTATTGACATCATTTTCAGCCATCACCTTCAGCCAGGCATGGGCCACGGTCCCGACGCGCCGGGCGGTTTCCCCGGCCCAGTCAAACTCCGGTGCCTCATTGATTTCCGTGGCATCAACCGCTTGATCAATGCCGGCCGGCCATCGCACATCCGCCGGCGCTTCGGGCAATCGCCAGGTTTCAGGCAGCCGCCGGATATACGGCACCACCACCGGTTCGGCGGGGTCATCCGCTGCGTCATCGGCATCCGGTTCGGGTTTATTTTTATCTTGATGGATCACCTGGTTCATTTTGTAGAAAATCTCATTCACGGCAGGCCACAAAGCGTTTAGCAGGGTTTTCTCCACCGGCTTTTTCACTTCAGCATCTTTGGAAGAAATTTTTACCCCTGCCATGATATGAAGATATTTTTTGGCCCGGGTGGCGGCTACGTATAGCAGGCGTGCATCTTCATAGGCGCTTTTTTCATCATGGACGTTACGGATAAACCGGTAAATTTTATTGTTGTCCGCTCCGGTTTCACTGATGGGCGCGAGCAGCAACTCTTTTTTATGGCCGCTGGCCCTCTCCAGCCATAGCAGGAGCTGGGATGCCGCCGCCGGGGGTCGGCGCTCCAGGCCGGGCAGGATCACGGTGTCAAACTCCAGCCCCTTGGCCTTGTGGATGGTCATGATCTGAAGGTGGTTATCCGCTGCCGCATTCGGCCGGGCGAACAAGGAAGATATCGCCTCTTTTATAGCTGAAAAATCACTGAGCGCCTCATTTCCCGCATATTGTTCCAGCAAATCAAAAAACACATCCGCGTCTTCGAGTTCGGCTGGTTCAAACACGCAAGCCGGTCCCCCCAGGGAGATCCAGACCCCTTCCACCATCCGGCGGAAGGGTTTCCGGTCCCGGTTTTCCACCGCCGGCGCCAGAATATCGCGGACCCGCTTCAGCCGCTGTTGCCCGTCCGGACTCAAGCATTCCAACCGCTCCGGCAGTTGCATCAACCCCATCACCGTCTGACCAGGCGCGCCATCCATCAGCGCATGCAGGTCGTTTAAGGTCATTCCGCACCACGGTGCGCGCAATACGGCCAGCCAGGCGATTCGGTCCGCCGGATGAGACAGGGCCCGGCTAAGCGATATCAAATCAATGATCACCGGCCGGTTTGCGAGGGAATCGATTTCAACGGCCTGGAATTTTTCATCTGCGCTTTTTAAAGCAGCAACGATGCTGATCAAGTGAGACCGGCCCCGCACCAGGATGGCAATTTTATCTTCAGGATTTTCTTTTTTAGCCTTTTGGATGCATTGCACCACTTTTTCCGCTTCCTTTTCCCGATCGGCAGGAAGAAACGGATGCACGGTCACCGAGTTTCCCGCAAGCGGCGGGTGAAACGCCGAAGACGGCGAGTACGCTACCCGGCCGGTGGTGATATCCACGATGCCGGGCATGAGCTTGGGAAAGCTGTCATTCACCCAGTCGACGATGCCTTTTTGCGACCTGAAATTCACCGACAGCGTCAGGGGGGTAAGCGCCACCTGGGTCAGCCCGTTCGCCCAGGCATTTAAAAACAACCCCACTTCCGCCTCCCGGAACGCATAAATGGACTGCATGGGATCGCCCACGGCAAAAAACGTGCGCCCGTCTCCGGGGGTCCATCCGGCGGTCAGACGCTCAATAAGTTCATACTGGGTAAAGCTGGTGTCCTGAAATTCATCCATTAATATATGGCTGATTCGGTAATCCAAAGACAGCGCGAGATCCGTGGGATTTTCCGGCTCACCCAGCGCCCGGGCCGCCCGGAGCCCGATTTCCGCAAAATCCACCGCCCCGGCTGCCTGAAACACCAGTTCCAGGTTCGCCACGGCCACTTTCAATATTTCAAACAGGGCCTGCATGATATGCCACTGGTCATCGGAATACGCCGGGTCAGGCAGCATCCGCACCCTGGCCAGCGCAGACGCCGCTATCTCTTCGCCGTCAACATGCTGAAGATACTCTAAAAAAATGTCTTTCGCCTCCTGAAGCGCCTGTTTTAATGCGCTGTTGTTTTTCACGCTCGATGGGGCGGGAAACCCGGTGTTCTTCGTTACAGCTTTGCGCCACTCGCCTTTCTCCGTGAGCAGCAATTCCGCCAATGCAAGCCATTTGTCGACATCCGCAGGGGAAGTACCCGGCAGATCGTTCATCTCAGAACAATCGCAGATCAGGGAATCAGACCCATCTTTTTTCAGGTTTTCGGCCGCGAACCGGATGGACGCAAAAAGAATTTCACGCCCGGGTCCGGGAAAATTTTCTTTCAGATCGGTTAAGGCATCTTCAATCCCGCCGGTCAGGGCCTGCTCCAGCAGGGCGCGCATCCCGACGGCATCAGACGTATGCGCCATGTGGCGCAGCCACTGGTCTCGTTTGGCAAGCATCCCTGCCACCAGGGACTCCATCTTTGCCAGATGGTTGTCCAGATGCCGGACCAGCGCTTCAATGGCCGGGCTCCAACTCGAACCACTCTCCATATCGGCCACTGTGTTTCGGGCCGCTTCGCGGTACAAGGCGTCCGGGCGGTCGGTGATTTCCGGCTGGGCGCCGAACCGGGACAAAACCGGCATCTGCCGGGTCAGACCCGCGCACAGCGAATCAATGGTCTGGATTTTCAGGCGGGAGGGATTTTGCGATATCTGCCAATCAAACCGGTCCGCCTGCGCCAGTGCGTTTTTTGCCAGTTCCCGGGTTTTCAGGAGGTGAGGCGCTGAAGGCGCGGCGCTGTCTTTTCCCCCCTCCAGGGCTTCCAGCACCCGGCTGCGCATTTCCGCAGCGGCCTTGCGGGTAAAGGTGATGGCGATGATTTCTTCCGGCGCCGCGACTGTTCCCAAAAGTTTCAGATACCGCTGAATCAGGAGTTCTGTCTTTCCGGAGCCGGCCGGGGCCTGGACGATGAAGGAGCGAGCGGGATCCAGGGCGGCTTCGCGCTCCGCAGCGTCGGCGATGGGGGTTGGGGTATTTCCCATGATTATTGTTTCGCCCGAATACCTTTTAAATATAATTCAAAGAAACGTCGAACACCGAACATTCAACTTCGAACTTCCAAAAATGAATCCATCTATTTGTATTTTCTTGAAATCGCCCCAACGTATATCAAAAAAGCCCATTTCCTTCTTCGAGGTTCACCGTTGGATGTTCGATGTTCAACGTTGATTTCCACTCCCCGATCCGGCACATCGGTCCGAAATCGCAATACAGGCAGCTCTTATGAACCGACACGGGCGCGACTTTGGCAATCCCCTGCCGGACTTCATCGGCCAGAAATTCAATTTTGCCTTTCCAGACGCGAATGACATCTTTCAGGGATGAATAATTTTCCATCGGACTTTTTTTATCCCCCGGACCCGCAGCGCCGGGAATGACTTGTGCCGCTTCCGCCACTCCGAGGTAGGCGACATGACCTTTTTTCAGCCGGGCAAACACCACCCCGGCCACTTCTTTTTCGACCGCGACGCTATAGAGCGGCAGTTGGGGTTCGGCAATGCGGTCGGTGAACCAGTCGGCGACTTTCGGCTCTCCGGTTTTATAATCCACGATCACCCGCCGCCCGTCATTCAGACAGTCGATCCGGTCGACAACCGTGTTGAGTTCAATATCGGCGATCGTGCATACGAGTTTTTCCTCCCGCCCGATCACGGTAAAGGACGTGCGTTGTGAATCAACCGCCAAAAACTCCAGCACCAAAAACTTCAGGCGCTCTTTTTCCAGCTCCGTAAACCGTCGGGTAAACGTCCGGGGATGATTTTTCGCCATGGCGGACACCGCGCGATTGACCGCATGACTGACCGTTCCGGACAACTCCTCATCGGGTAATTTTTTCAGCGCATCCAGGGTTTTCACCTGTTCCCAGAAAAGTTCCAGCGCGTTGTGGACCAGACTCCCCCGTTCCCGGGCATTCAAACCGGATTCCGGCACTTCAAGACCTTCCGCCTTGAGCCGATACGCGGCAAAGGCGCTGAACGGACATGTGGCCTGGGCTTTTAAAAGACCGGTGCCGCCGCTGATATGCGACTTTGCACCCGCTGCCGGGCCATGCTGATCAATTATTTTTTCAAAGTCAGCGGCATTGACCACCCGCGCCCGCCAGTTTGCTTCTCCCGGATGGATTGTGACCTGTTCAAGAAAGGAGATGAGCGGGCTGGGAAACAATGCGGTGTCCTTATCCGTTAACGGATAACTAACCACCGTGTGACCTGCGCTTGCCAGCAACCGTCGGGTGACCTCCCTGGCATAGGCCAGTTCCCGCTCCGGTGACGCATGCGGGACATTGTATTTTTTCTGGACCCCACCCGGCAGTAACGGGTTGGGTTTGGCCGACGGCGGCCAGTTTTCCGCATCCAGGCCCATGATCCACAGGTGGTCAAAACCCTCGCCCGCCGCTTCCAGAACCCCCAGGACCTGCACCGGCGCATCTTCGGTTTCCGGCTGAAAATTTTTCGCAGTGACGTTCTGGCTTAAGAGACTGATCGCCTCATGGATATCCATCTCCCCGGAAATCGGATCATAGGAAGAAACAGCCTGAAGAACCTCATGCCACGCGATAACTGTCTGAAATTCCTCGCTGTTTAATTTTCTCCCGTTGGGCCACCCCATGGCATCCAGCAAATTTAAAAAATCCCGAACCCATCCGGACGGGAGCTGTTTTTTGGGTATTTCGCCGATTGCCTTTTTAAATTTCTCCAGGCGCTCGCTCAATTTCGGGCAGAAAACCCCCGGATGCCGGTCTTTATCCTGATGCTCGGAGGAAAAATGCATCATGTCGGAAACCGAAAGCGAGGTTTCCCCATTTTCCCGGATGCGGGCGTCCATTATGGCCCGCTTGGAAAATTCCGCATCCGCGCCTCCGATAAACGGAGAGCGCAGCAATCGGCTGTATTCATCAACTGAAAGGTCTCGGCAAGCAAACTTTAAAATCATCAGGGCCGTGCGGATCAGGGGATAATCGTCCAGCGGCCGGCCCAAAGAAATATTATACGCCCGTTTTCCGGCAATTTGCGGAGAAAGAACCATGGACGGATGAAATACGTCGTCAAAAATACGGACCAGATCCGATCGTAGCGCGTTTAGATCCCGGACGACAATTCCGATCCTGCCCAGCGGATTTTCCTCCAGCCGAGCCCGGGCCCACCTGGCGGCGGCTTTCATTTCCGTTTCCGTGTCGGCCAGCCCGCATCTCAGCGCCTGGGACGAAACTTCCGAAACCGCCAGCTCAAAGATTCGGCAGCCGGCATCTTCCAGGGCCTTTACCAGCAAAACCTGCTGCGGGGACAATTCATCAAACCCGGCCAGAATCATTTGCCCGGGTGCGGGCATGGTTCCTGATTTCAATAACTGCACCACCGCCTCCGCCCGGCTGGCGGTACCCAGCCATCCGTTACGGCGGCACTGATTTTCAAAGGCTTCCGCCCACTCTAAAAATACGAGCGTGTCTTCCGGAGGGGCGTGGGTGAGTTCATGAAGCGGCAGCCGCCTTTCTTTGCATATCGTCCATGCCTCTATCGCGGCTTTGACGGTTTCCGGAACCCTCAGCAGCGAATTTCCGGATGTGGATGATTGAATCACCTTCTGCCAGACATATTGTTCCTGGGCCGCTGACAGCGGAATTTTCAGATTGCCGGACAATTCTTTATCCGGCAAATACCGAGCGTTGGCATAGAGTCGCCCAAGCCATGCGCTATAGGGCAGTATATCCGGTGTTTCCCACACCGACTTTCCGGCATCAATCTGCTGTTTATTGAAACGGCTGGTCAGATACCGCGCCAGGTGCTGGTTGACCGTAACCATTACGGCCTTGTCTTCCAGAAGTTTCTCAACGCCGGATTCCGGGATCGGATTAATTTTTATCATTTGATGGCATTCGCGGTTTTGTCAGTTCTGAGATGAATTTGTGGTTTGACTTTGGAAACGGATATTTTTTCAGTTCGCTCAAAGCCACCCACCGGTGATCCGTGGGCCCGTTTCGCCGCACCCGGCCCGACACCCAGGCGCAGACATACACATCCGCCGTGATTTTAAAATGGGTATAGGCATGACGGACCTGGGCCAGCCTGGATTTAACCCGAACCGCCAGCCCCAGTTGTTCCGATAGAATGCGGACGCACGCGGCTTCGGCGGTTTCTTTGACCCGCATCCTGTCTCCGGGAAATTCCCAGAGCCCCCCGAGCATCGCATCCTCGGGCCGCCGGACAATGATCACCCGGTCCCCTTTGAAAACAACACCCACGGCCATGGGATGATGGGGGACCGGCGC
>PCSG01000395.1:11816-24069 GCA_002772195.1 Desulfobacterales bacterium CG23_combo_of_CG06-09_8_20_14_all_51_8
ACCGAACGCCCGGCACCATGAATTCACCGGGCAACCCCCGCAATCGGGCGTTGAAGGTTTGCAGACCAGGGCACCCAGCTCCATGACCGCCTGATTGAACGCGCCCGGATCGTTTTGATCCAGCAGTTCAGCGGCCGTTGCCTTAAACATGGGATAGGATGCGGCGGCATTAACCGGGGCCTGAATTTCAAAGAGCCGGGCCAGGACCCGCTTCACATTTCCGTCCACCACCGCCAGGGGCCTTCCGAAAGCAATGCTTGACACGGCGGCATTGATATAATCCCCCACCCCGGGCAGGGCTATGAAGGCCGCCGGATCATCCGGAATTTTCCCGCCGAAATCATTCACCACCAGGTTTGCGGCCCGGTGAAAATTTCTGGCCCGGGCATAGTAGCCCAAGCCTTCCCAAAGTTTGAGCACTGCCTCAAGATCGGCCCGGGCCAGTGTTCGGATATCCGGAAACGCTGTTAAAAATCTCTGATAATAGGCAATTACCGTGGCGACCTGGGTCTGCTGGAGCATGATCTCGGAAACCCAGATGCGATAGGGGTCCAGGGTCTCCCGCCATGGAAGGGGCCGGCGATGCTTAACATACCAGCGCATCAAGGCCCGGCGGATGGCTTGAATGTCCATTTGTTCCAGACGGCCGGAAACGAGACCCTTCTTTGCCCGGCCCTTGGGATTTCCCGATTTTCCCATCACCGCAAAACGGTTTTCAGCAGCTTGAGATGTTTGTAAAACGTCGGATAGCGGAAAGGGAAATCAAATCGGACCGTGTTCCGCATGACGCTTTTCTGATGGGAAAAAGCGTCGAACCCGAACTTGCCGTGATAGGACCCCATCCCGCTGTTGCCGACCCCACCAAAGGGAAGATAGGGCGTGGCGAAATGAATCAGGGTATCGTTGACGCATCCCCCGCCGAAGGAGACTTTTTTGAGCACCCGGTCAATCGCCTGCTGATCGTTTGTAAACAGATACAGGGCCAGGGGTTTGGGAAGGACATTGACCCGGGCGATGGCATCGGCGAGATGGTCATATTCGATGACCGGCAGGACCGGACCGAAAATTTCCTCCTGCATGGACGGATGGGACCCGTCCACACCGGAAAGGAGGGTGGGACTGATCATCCGCTGTTCCGGGTCCGCATCACCGCCGCACATGATGGTAGCGTTCTTTATCAGTCCCAGGAGCCGGTCAAAATGTTTTTGGTTGATGATTTTCGGATAATCCGGGCTTTCCAGCGGCCGCGCGCCGAAAAATTTCTGAACGTAGAAAATCATCCGGTCCACCAGGGGTTCCCGGACGGACTGATGGGCCAGCAGATAATCCGGCGCGATGCAGGTCTGACCGGCATTGATAAACTTTCCGGACACGATGCGCTTTGCCGCCAGATCCACATTGGCGTCTTTGTCAACGATGCACGGACTTTTGCCCCCCAGTTCCAGGACCACCGGGGTCAAGTGGTCCGCCGCAGCCCGCATGACGATTTTTCCCACCCCCGGACTGCCGGTAAAGAAGATATGATCAAATTTTTCCGCAAGCAGGGCCGTGGCGACCACCGCATCGCCGGTCACTACCGACACAAAGGCCGGGTCAAAATAGACCTCCGCCAGCTCGGCCAGGACCTGGGACGTGTTCGGGGCGAGTTCCGACGGTTTTACCACCGCGCAGTTGCCGGCGGCCATGGCCGCGGCCAGAGGCGCCACAGCCAGCTGAAACGGATAATTCCAGGGTGCGATGATCAGAGAAACCCCATAAGGTTCGGGATAGATGTAACTGGCCGCCGGAAAATGATAAAACGGGGTCGAAACCCGCCGGGGCTGTGCCCATTTCCGGACCTTTTTCACCATATGCCGGATTTCATCCCGGACAATCCCGACCTCCGTCAGATACGCTTCATAGGGGGATTTGCGCAGATCCGCATACAGAGCCTGAAGAATTTTTTCCTCGTTTTCCTCGATGGCGTGGGCAAGCATATTAAGCTGGCGGATGCGAAAAGACAGCTCTTTTGTCTGTCCGGCGGCAAAATACGCCCGCTGGTTTTCCATCATGGTCCGGATTTCCGTCATTTTCCCTCCCTCTCCCGGCGTCACAGGCCCTGTCTCAGGAATTCATTGACTTTTTTACTTTATGATGATCAAAAAACCTTTTATAATGTAAAGGATATGAATGTGTTTGTAAAGGATCAATCTGACCTTGTCGCGGACTGGGACCGGCTGTTCCGGGTTTTTATAAGGCCCGAAGGTCAGGTGTCCCGGGCGACCCTCATCAAATACATGGACCGCATTCTTTACGGTCTCAATGATTTTTTGAAAACCAATGTGGGAATCACCGAAGCAGTCAGCTTAAAAGAACTTTCCAAAAATTTCACCGATACCCTTATCCACGACAATCCGGAAAAAAAGCTCGCGGATGTCATCACCTGCCTGATCGATAACATCGCACCCCACGCGGTGAACGTTTCCTCTCCCTATTTTGTCGGCCACATGACCTCGGCCATTCCGTTTTTCATGGTGCATTTGAAAACCATTGTCGCGGCCCTGAACCAGAACTTGGTGAAACTGGAGACATCCAAAGTCGTCTCCATCGTCGAGAAACAGGTCATCGCGAAAATCCACCGCATGATTTACAAACACAGCGATGCATTTTACCAGGAACATGTGCAGAACACCGACACCACCCTGGGGGTATTTGTGGAAGGGGGCACCACCGCAAATCTCACGGCCCTGTGGGCGGCCCGGAACGCGAAATTCCATCCTAAAGCCGGATTTGCCGGCATTGAATCCGACGGACTGGCCGCTGCCTATCGCGCCTATGATATCGACCGGTGCGTCATTTTGGTGTCCCGGCTGGGGCATTATTCCCTCAGAAAATCCGCCGGGGTCTTGGGCATCGGCAATCAAAACGTCATCCCCATCAAAACCGCCCCGGACAACCGGGTGGATATTAACGTCCTGAAGCAGACCATAACGCGCCTGAAACAGGAATCCCCCAGAACCTGCATTTTGGCCATTGTGGGGATTGCCGGGGCCACGGAAACCGGAACGGTTGACCCCCTGGAAACCCTTGCGGAAATCGCCCAAGCGGAAAACGCCCATTTTCATGTGGATGCGGCCTGGGGCGGGCCCACATTGTTTTCAAAGAAATACAGGTATTTACTAAACGGAATTAGTCTCGCGGATTCCGTGACCATCGACGGACACAAGCAGTTTTACATGCCCATGAGCTGCGGCATGCTGTACTTAAAAGACCCGACCGCACTGGATGTGATCGCCTACCATTCCAATTATGTGAACCGCATGGGATCCGTGGATCTGGGCATCAAAACCCTGTCCGGGTCCAGAGAAGCCAACTCCCTGATTCTGGACTGCGCCTTGAAAATCATGGGCGCCAAGGGATATGCGCTTCTCATTGATCACGGCATTGAAACCGCCGCCGCGTTTGCCAGGGAAATCAGGCGAAGAGACCTTTTTGAACTCATGACCCCGCCGGTGCTCAATATCCTGACTTACCGAATCTGCCCGCCGGACATCCGGAAAAAACTCGCCAGTGCCGATGATGCGGAACGGCGAAAAATAAATGAACGGCTCAACACGGTCAACCGCCGGCTCCAGCAAATCCAGCGGGAAGCCGGACACAGTTTTGTGTCCCGCACCACTCTTCTGCAAAACAACTGTTCCGAAGACGGCATCGTGGTGCTGCGCAGCGTCATCATGAACCCCATGACTACCATCGGGATTTTAAATGAGGTGCTGGATGAGCAGGAAGAAATTTTTTGCTCGCAGTTGAAGGATTTGGTGGAATAAATCAGGCAAAAAATCTTGTATCGGGACTCAATAAGATATATTATTGAGTCCCGATAGGAGGCGAAATATGAAATTTTTAAGCGTCAGAGATTTGATGCGCCCGTAAAAAGTCGGATTTCGTCATGCCGGACTTGATCCGGCATCCAGAACATATTGGAATTGCTGGATTCCGGCTTTCGCCGGAATGACAATAAGCTGTTTTTTTGACTTTTTACGATATTGTCAGATTTGAAAACAAAATCATCACAGGTGTGGAACGAATTGCCGGATCAAAAGGAGATGGTCGTGACAAGCAATGGTCGGCCGATCGCCCTTCTTTCTTCGATCAATGAAAACAATCTGGAACAAGTTTTGACAGCCTTTAGACGGGCTCGGGCGACAGACGCCTTGGCGGCGCTCCAATATGATTCCGTTCAGCAGGGAGCCGATGCCATATCCATGGATGAGATAAATGCTGAAATCAAAGCAGCAAGGTCTAGACGATGAACCTTTTCTGGAAGTTGCCATCGCTGGACGTATGGAATCTTTAGTAACTGGAAACCATGGCCATTATCCCTCTTCCCCCTTTAAAGGAATCAATATTTTTCCCCCTTCTGAATTTGTTGAATTTTATCGAAGCCAAGATAGACAGACCCGTAAAAAGTCGAAAACAGTCACTTTTCGTCATTCCCGCGAAGGCGGGAATCTAATGATAACGAGTGGTTCTGCATGCCCGCCTTCGCGGGCATGACGTGATTCGGGGCTTTTTACGAGTCCATCATTTTTGGACCGCTGTAATAAAACAGCCGCTGTCTCCTTCATCGCTTTTTATGATTTGTACAATACATTCATCCGAACCTTGAAGGCCGTCATTATCGGTTACGGTCAACAGGAACACAGGGGATGGCTGCCCGGATTTAAATGCTGGTGCTGTAAAGCTCGATTTCGGATCAGTCGAATCAGAAATTTCAACAGCAGTCCCTTCGATTTGCGTCCATAGATAGGAGACAATCGAACCATCGGCGTCCGATGACGCTGAACCATCCAGAAATGCTATGTCCCCCTCTTCAATTTCCTGATCCGGTCCCGCATTTGCCTTGGGTGTCTGATTAGCGGCTATTGTCTGAGCGCTGATGTCGATCACCGTAATGCTTTCGGCGTTTCCGCAAACAAATAGCCCATCGGCCGGAGAAGTCACATCCAATTCAGTGTCATTGTCATAAACATGAATAATCAGATTCTCTCCAGGTTTTGCACCGTCGGCCTGATCAACGGATTCTGAAATAGGGACATCAACGATATACCACCCGGAACTGTTCAGACCGAAAGTTTGCGATGCAGGGATCAAAGATGCACCATTTGAACGTTTGGCCTCAACTGCGTAATCCGCGCCTCCTGCCTGAGTCAACAAATCCCCGTCGATCGTTACTGTTCCGCCGATACGCGCAGGCAATTGCATCACGGCAAGGCAACATTCTGGAATCAATAAACAAATAACCGCCAGCAGCCAATATCTTTTAATCATATCCATATCCGTGAATCGATTTTTTTATAATGAAGGGAAATCATGTCTCATTCAGGCTTCGGCGCGGCGTTTTTCAAAGAGTTCTCTTGTTGTAACTCCAGATTGATCTGGGTCGTGCTTCCGCTTTGCCCGCATTTAATCTCAGCATTGGAAGGTGAAATGATATTTAATTCCTTCCCGTTATCATAAACTTGAATCTTGAGCGTATCGCCCGGATTTGCGCCGCCCGGTTGATCCGTTGCATTATAAATAGGGATGTCAATAAGATACCAGTTGAAATTGTTCAGGCCGGTCTTTTGTGGTTCGGGTTTTAATGGCGAACCATTTGAGCGGGTTGCCTTAAATGAATAATTCGCAGCTTCCGCCTGAAGCAACTGATGTCCATTGATGCTCACGGTGCCGCCAATGCGTGCAGGCATTGGCGGGATGGCAAGGCAGATGGCGGGCCACAATAAGCAAATCAGGAGAGTGATCAATACTCGTTTTGGCATAAAAACGCCTTTCTTTTTAGAATAAAGATGGAGCCGTTTGAGGCTCCATCTTTATTTACTGGTTGTTTTTGTGTTGGCTATCTTAATTGATCAAATGTGTTATTTCGCCGCATGGTATAGATAATCGAGCTGGCCAGCAGCATTGCAAAGAGAATCATTCCCCATTCCGAAAGCGTGGGGATGTTCGCTGGTTCGGCCTGAGCGGCAAGATTGATCTGTGCGGTCGAGCCGCTGTCTCCGCAGTTGAACCGGCCGTCTGAAGGGGCAGTAACATTTAATTCCGTCCCGCCGTTATAAACATGAATCTTCAGTGAGTCCCCCGGATGTGCGCCGCCGGTTTGATCGTTTGCATCATACATCGGAATGTCGATAATATACCAGTCAGTGGCATTGAGTCCTGCTGATTGGGCTGTGGCCGGACTTAAGTCCGTGCCATTAGAACGCGTCACTTTAAAAGAATAATTCGTAGCGTCCGCCTGGCTTAAGGCAGCGCCTCCTATGGTCACGGTTCCACCGATCCGGGCGGGGATTGGAATAATTGCAAAACAAATCGCGGGCATTAATAAGCATATCATTGTGAATAATACAGATTTTTTCAACATGGTCTGTGCTCCTTTATTGTCAGTTACTAAATGAATTCGGTTGAGGTAGTCCGGACGGCATGGGCGGCAGTTCCAACCCTTTAAACCGTTCCGGGTCCGGTGCCGGTGGCGCCGATTCATTGTTTTTATTAAAGTTTTGTGAAATGTATTTTTGTGAATCAGCCTGGCCGACGTTTTTGTTGTCGTTCTTAATCGAATGATTATCCGAAATATTTTTTCCTGATTGAATGCCTGATGATTGATTTTTCAAAATAAGTTGTGAACCATTGCTATCCACCAATTGAATCTGAATATGAACCAGTTGATCGTTTTGATAGTTCCACACAATCGCATAATTCAGGCCCTGAAACATATCGGTGATGATCGTTTCAATCTTTGAATTCTTAAAAGACCTGTTGATTTTTTTATCATGTAACGCATCCAAAGGCGCAGAGATTTTAATCCCTGCGCCCTGACCGATTTGAAGCAATGCGTCCGATACCGGACATTCTTTAAATTCAAATGAAAAGCAATTCAATTGGGCCTGGCCTGTCAGTGGAACAGCCAAAAGAAACAATTGAATTAACACCAAGTAATATTGAATAAAGCTGGCGTTGCTTTTCATTAGCTGAATTCACTTATCTACGTTTATCCGGATATTTTAACCGGGGAGGCCTTCATCATTTCCTATCATCAGGCCCCACCGGTTAAGCTTATATTTTACCCAATGGGAAAAATATAATCATCTGCCTTATTGAGAAATATTTATCGTAGCAATGTCCCTCCAATCTGCACCAACATCAGAAGGGGCATCATTTTCGACATCGCTGACTGCAAGGTTCCCTCGATAAGAATTCACTCTTTCGTTTACTGTCCCTTCATTGGTTACAATAGTAACTGTGAAATTACTAACAATGCCTTCGTTTCGGAAATAATGAACTCTGACTTTATAGTCTTGCCCCCATCATACATTATCATTATATGTGAGCGTCCAATGCTCAGGGCCAAAGCCATCCACATCATCCCGGTCAAGCTCTCCTCCATCAAGCGTTGGCATATGGTAATAGCAGGAATAATCACCGGTTGGGTCTATTACATAAAGGTCTAAATCTGTTTGATCCGTTTCCCATGTAAGCGTAACTAATATAGCAGAGTATTCATATGTTGAATTAATTACAAAATCGACTAAATCCATGTTACTTCCAATGGTTATCAGTTGGGTTTGACCATCTTTAACAATAGTCCCGCTACAGGAAAAAATTAAATGATTCTCTCCGGCATGGAGGGAAATAGGTAAAAAGAGACTCCCATCTGCATAAACATTGGCTTGAAACAAGGAAGTGTCATTCCATACCTCTATCTTTGTTACTGGTATGCTTCCGCTAATGATTGTTCCTCTCAACTCAATGTTTTTTTCACTTACACTTTGCCCGTTTGTATGAGAGGCAATGTTAATAGTGGCAGTATCACAATTGAAGTTTGCTTTGGCGCAGTCATAAAGTATTTGAAAGTCAACATTAAGACGAGGAGTAAAAGATGCAATTCCAAGGTAACGAATTTTACTATAGAAAAAATTATATGTAGAAAAGTCTTTATTATGTGAATCATATGTTATCTCAAGGCTTTCATTACCTGGATGATTCGGATCGTATATGAATAATTTATAGAGCCCGGTACCGTCATCTGTGTACCGGTAACATAGTACAACATGAGTTACATGCGTTACAAAAGGTTCGAGATAAATCATAACGGGTTTTCCGCTATTTTTCAGAGCATTAGTGATGATTTGAAAATTCCATTCATCAGATGTATTGATAGTATTCGGTTTAAAAAAAGTCTCATATACTTTGCCTAATAATGTTTGGGCGCTAGTTGCGATAATGTTCTGCCCTGTCTTATTACTTGGGGGTATTTCATCCATAAATCGGGAATAAAAATTACCACCCGCGGCTTGATTTTTTTCATTTGAAAAATACCATAAGCTAAATGCACTCATGCCTACACAACTTTGTCCGTCGGTAGCTTCATTATATGGGTTAATGATTTTAAAACCATCGTTTCCCGGCCTATATCCTGTATCATAACTGTCTTCGGGGCCAGGGACAGAGGCGGTGGGAATAATCCAAGAATACCAGGAGCAATGAAAAGTCACAAATGTGATGGTATGGTTATTCGAGTCAATATTTGTAGTTTCAAGTAAGTCTAATTTGCCATCCGCATCAATGAAGTAAGGAATAACAAATCCTTCACCGTTGTCAGGATCATAAGGAACCGTGATTTCGACCGGCTGATCGAATTTTGTCGATTCACTTCCATCCGATCGATTCAGAACCCCATCGCAAGGGGAAAGATCAATTACAATGCCGCTCGGTTGACCGGAAGCCACATGCAGTGTTCCATTGTTAAGGGCCAGAGAATAGCATGAAGTCGCGCTGACAGCACCTGCCGGGAAATTCACGCTTATTCCTTCTAACGGCGTGCCCGGAGGGCCTTCTATTACTCCGCCGGTCGGCGGAATTTCCTGAGTAGAAATATTTTGGTTTTCGCCTGGTTCATAATAAGCGCCACCCATCGTCCATACGCAATCAGAGACGGCATTGATCTAGTATCCAGCACCTGGAGATATAACGGTCAAATCACTAAAGGAAGGATTGTTCGGGTCATAAAGCGTCCACTGATTGTTTATAAAAGCCCACACAGATAAATAACGGCCTTCAATCGATGCCAATGCTGTTTTTATCTCCGCCGGGCCAAGGTTCCCAAAACCGACAAGGTTCCATCCTTGTGATAAAGGAATCGTCGTGATTGCGGTTGTCGGGGCGTCCGTGCTATCCAGGGTGCCTGCGGCAGTCATGTGAATCCAATACCCTTTGCCCGATTCCATTGTGGCAAGATCACTTTGAGCGCGGTTTCCAGGTTGGTATAGGCTCCAGTTTCCAGTTTGATAAGACCAGATCGAATTAAATTTGCCTTGAATCGAGGAGGTTACAGCGGTTATGGCCGTTTCGGATGGTTGAGATGGCAAAGAAATGAGGTTCCAACCAACATCTAAGCCAATTGAATAATTAGCCAATACGTTAGTGGGTACAATCACCGCGATGCATAAGATGAAAAAAGACAATAACAACCATTTGTAACTTTTTATCATGATCAGGTTTCTCCTTTCCCTTCAAAATCCATTATGAAAACACTATAAATCACTCTTGTCCAAAAACGAAAATTCACTCGTTGAATTGTAATTGGTTATGAACCCGCCGGAAAAACCGCGGCGTATGGAGGACTTTTATTTGAAAGGGGAATAGAAAGGAAGTGCTTAGACGACTTGCCGATATATATATATATATATCAGATAGTTACTGATGGTAGACGAGTTTAGCATAGACTACCCTTATGTTGGAATAAATAATCCATTCATAAGCGCTCGACAAATGGTTTGTCAACCATTTTTTGAAATGATTAGATGGGCTTTCGCCCATTACGATAAACAGCAGTGCTTATACTTTTTGCCGCTGCCGCATGGGCAAAGAGAATTGCGTCCCACTTTTTTCTGTGTGGCCGCTTTTTCTCTGGGAAAGGTTATGACGAGTACGGCAACTCTCACGCCATACCCTTTATTCTTATTTCACATAATAGGCGGTGAGTCTTGGTTCTTCTTCAGTATGATGCACATAGTCATCAATGACACGGATTATCGCCAATTCAATCGCCCGGACAGTTTGTGTATCGGCTTTCAAACTGAGATTTTCTCCATATCGTCCTGATTTGTACTTCATGAGGCTTTTATGGCATGAGGATAGGCTCGATGGAAAATATAATTTTCTCCAAGTTTTTTCAATGCTTTCTGGACATGTTCAGAACGAAGCGCTTCTTGGGCGCTGGCAACAAAGTCAGGATCGGGTTCTTGCGTGACATCAATTTCCCCTGCGATCCATTCTTGTAATAACTGGAGAATCACATCTGAATATGGAAGTTGAACCGATGCACAAGCATCTTCGATTCGTTTCTTGAATTCTGGTGTGGTCTTGACACTTGGAAGAACTGCTGCTTTGAGTGGCATATGTCTCACCGCCTTTTTATCTTTTACAACCGTTTGCCTGTCTTTCTCATCATCGGTCATTACCACCGTTGATATGCTTGAGCCATTCTTTTTAATCATATCCTCAAATCTCTCAATCGCCTCTTACGATTTAATTTATTAAATATTTCTTCAAAATAGTCAAATTATTTTATGATGCGATTTCTAAGCAGCAGTGCTTATATTTTTCCCCACTATGGATATTCAATGAAACGCTTGTTAATCATCAGCATATTGTGTAAACAGGCGCTATCTATCTCATTTAAGCTTTTCAGAAAGTTTATCCCCAACGAACCCCTTACAGCAGTGAGCGACGGTATTGAAGCTACAGAACAAAAAAGAAGCAGCGTGGTTCATTTATTTTCTGATTTTGATGGGCCTGTTTTACTGGCTGGACCATAGCCCCTGGTTTCAGACGGTTATCCTGGAAAAACTTGCCCGGCTGAATGCCGGGGCCGCAACGATATTTTTATCCTTGCTGGGCCTTGGCCTGAAGCAGACCGGCACCACTTTGGTCTTGCCTTCCGGAAGCATAGAAATCGCAAGGTCCTGCACGGGGAGTTTCGTTTTCATGATTTTCGCCGCAGCGATGATTCCGTTGCCGGTACCCTGGAAAACCCGCCTGCTGGGACTTTTGGCGGGCTTTATGGTTTTACTGGGAATCAATCTGTTTCGTATTTCCCTGATTTTACTTGTGACATCGCGCTTTCCAGAATCTTTGTGGACATTTCACGTCATTTTGGGCCAGATCATTGTGATTGCCGGCATGCTGTTCTTTTCTCTCTGGTGGATCAAACAGGCGAAAAATCCGATATTTTTTTCTATCACCCGAAGCAATCGCATCATATTTAAGACCATTTTTTTATTTATCATCGGTTATTCATGCGGATACTGGCTCTACGGCAAGTTTCTGGAAAATCCGTTGGGACTATGGGTCAAGCAAATGGTTGACGGACATGCCTCATGGCTGGCCGGCGCAATGAACAAATTATTTTTCTTCTGCGCCGGCACGGATTACACCCTCCCTTCTGTTAAACTGATTGACGGATGCCTTTCCAGCCCCATGGTCGTGTTTTTCGCCGCCATGGTCTTTGCCTGGCCGGGGGCTTGGAAAAAAAAGCTGCTGATTATTTTCCTGGGTTTTATTCCTTTTTTTTACGCCTATCATCTGTTGCGTGCGATTCTAATCGTTGCCACTTTAGGAATACAGGCAAAGGGAAACAATATCGCCTACCATCTTTACGGCCAAATCATGCTGACCCTCGCCCTGCTGGTGTTTGCCGAATTTTTCTGGCGGCGCAAGCAGGGGCCGCCTTCCACCCCAAAAATGATGGGGCAATTATTGATGGGTATGGCGACAGGGTTCGTGCTGAGCCTTGGGACGGTTTTTCTGGCAAACAAAGTCCTTGCGCCAGTCTTGGTTGAAGTTATTACCGGCGCCAGGGATATGTCCTATAACCCTCAGCAAACGATCAGTCTGATGCCGGGTCTTCATGTGTTTATATGGACAACGCTCATGTGGATCACACCGGGGCTTGAAAAACTCAAAAAATGGATGGGCGTCTGCCTCGGTATCATTGGCGCTTTTCTTATTTTTGCTGGATTTATTGCACTTGTTGAAATTTTTAGGCTGACCCCCCATGTAGGAATCGTCAAGCTGGGCGTGGTGTTACTGCCGTTTCTAATATATGGAGTACTGAAAGAGACCAACTCAGTTATTTGAAATCAAATCCGGACAAACCTTTGCCGTAAAAATCCCCCCAAATCCCCCCTTTGAAAACTGACTGTTAGACACA
>PCSG01000282.1:0-147 GCA_002772195.1 Desulfobacterales bacterium CG23_combo_of_CG06-09_8_20_14_all_51_8
ATTTCAGGATATTATATGGCATATCCCGCCTCAATTGAGGGGGAAGATCCGTTGAAAAAGGAGAATACGGGGTTTTAAGCACCGTGTCTCCTGATCATGAGCCCTATGGCGTTCCCCTGAATTATTGCCTCATCAACGACCACATCT
>PCSG01000282.1:277-3242 GCA_002772195.1 Desulfobacterales bacterium CG23_combo_of_CG06-09_8_20_14_all_51_8
CCATGGGCTGGCTTCTGAAGCGTTCGGGGAGGAAAAACAAATGGCCCTTGAAGGCCTGATCCGGAAATACTCCGGAGCGTTTTTTGAGGAAGGTTTGACATACATCGAAAAATCCGGAGATCGAACACGAGTCTTTAAAATTTCCATTAAATCTGTTTCCGGAAAAGCAAGGGAGTAAAATGCACTTGGCATGAATACAGAGTAAAAAATCCTTTATTTCCCCAACGGTCAATTTTACCTCGCCCCAATTTCCCTAAATTTTCCCGCCATCAGATACGGTTGCCTTTATCCCAGCATATGGCAGAGACGGAATATCCCTTTGAATTCATGATTTTCAAAATGTTACTTTTGGATAAATAATAAAAATCGTTTAAATTATGATCAAAAAAGAGTAAATGAATAAAGATTCATAACCCATACGATGCAGATGGTTCATTGATTATTTCAAAAGCTGAACCCAATCAACAGGGAGTTCTATTTGCAGGCCGACATCCAAAAAATGATTGAGAGAGCGGAGACCGTCACCGGCTACAAAGTTTCCATTGGTTCAGGCACGGGGTTCACGGGTTTTGCACGGATGATTACCGTTACTCCTCAAAGGCCGAGTCATGCCATCACCATCAATCAGCATTATTCGAATATCGGAGACTATATCGTGGCCTTGCAGTGCGCCATGCTTCTGATAAAGTGGTCTGATCCAAAGAAGATCCCTGTCTTTATGGTAGATGATGAAAAGGCGGGGGCAAACCCGCAAACAAGAAAACCCCCGATGCGCCCAAACAATTATCCCTGTTCTATCCCCCCTCGTACATGGATAAAAACAGCGCATCCGGATTTTATAACGGCCCCGCCAAAATGCGGATCACCGGGAAAGGTGTAAACCCAATGGGAAGTTATGAACACGATATTGAATCGCTGCTTCAGATCGGTGAAGGCCTGACGCTGGAATTCAAGAGTGATCTCAAATGCCTGTCTGACCATGACCTTTTGGCGGCCGTGGTTTCATTGGCCAATACCGAAGGTGGGGATATTTTGCTTGGCGTCGAGGATCATGGCGAGGTGACCGGTTTGCATAAGAATCACATGAATGTGGCCGGTATTCAATCCCTGGTGGCCAACAAGACAAACCCAGCGCTGTCGGTGCGCGTGGAGCGGATTGCATTTCACCAACACATGATCGCCAGAATTTATGTGCCCAAGTCCAGGCAACTCGTTTCCACCTCCGAGGGGCTTTTGCTGCGCCGCCGCCTGAAACTGGACGGTTCGCCTGAAGCGGTTCCGTTCTATCCCCATGAATTTATTCAACGGCAGGCCTCCCTTGGATTGGTGGACCCGTCTGCCATGGTGATGGAAGATGTATCCGCTGAACAGATTGATCCGTTGCAACGCCACAGGATTCGCAACGCCATAAAAAAATACGGGGGAGACCCATCGCTCCTTGCACTTGCCGATGAAGAACTGGAGGGTGCGCTTGGCCTTTCCCGTAATGTGAATGGTGTGCGCCGCCCGACTATTGCTGGGTTATTGCTTCTTGGCTCCGAAGATTCTCTGCGCCTCCATATTCCCGCTTATGAAGTGGCCTTCCAGGTGCTTCAGGGCACCGATGTCAAGGTAAATGAATTTTATCGCAAGCCATTGCTGGAAACCTTTGAAGAGGTAGAACTGCTTTTCAAGGCCCGGGTTGAAGAGGAAGAGATACAGGTGGGGCTCTTCCGTGTGCCTGTTCCCAATTTTGACCGCCGGGCTTTCAGGGAAGCGTTTGTCAATGCCCTGGTGCATCGGGATTACAGCAGGCTTGGGGCTGTGCATGTTAAAATCAGCGATGACGGACTTTCTATTTCCAATCCAGGAGGGTTTGTCGATGGCGTCACACTTGAAAATCTACTCGTGGCCGATCCCCGCTCCCGAAATCCCCTTTTGGCGGATGTGATCAAGCGCATCGGCCTTGCAGAACGCACCGGGCGGGGTATCGACCGTATCTATGAAGGCATGTTGCGCTATGGCCGCCCTGCGCCGGATTATTCCATGTCCAATGAGTTCACTGTTTCCGTTCAGATGACGAATTCCGTCCCTGATCTTGATTTCCTTAAGATGGTTGTGGAACAGGAAGACAGGCTGGGCAGCATGCCCATTGATTCACTGATCATATTATCTCGTCTGCGAGAAGAACGTCGCCTGACAACAGTCGATCTTGCGCCCTCGGTTCAGAAGCCTGAAGCCAATGTCCGGGCAACCCTTGAAAAATTGGTTGAAACGGGTTTTTTAGAGCCTCATGGAACAGGGCGTGGGCGTTCCTATACCCTGAGTGCGGCCATTTACCGCAAAGCCGGGAAAAAAGCCGAATACATCCGGCAGGCTGGTTTCGCGCCGTTTCAGCAGGAACAGATGGTGCTTAGCTATATTGCAAAGCATGGCGTCATTAAACGGGCCGACGTCATGGAACTTTGTCATTTGGATGGTCCTCAAGCCTATCGCCTGTTGAAAAAACTGACTGATGCCGGGAAAATCATCAAAACAGGAAAACGAAAACAAGTTGCTTACACAATTTATGCATAATTTATAAATATTGTGCATAAATCTTATACACGCATGTATAAAAACGTGCATAGAATCCCTTCACCGCCAAGCCAAACCACTGGAAAATGGCCTGGAGATATTGCCGAAAGAGAAAGTTAATATGCCCAATCCCATGAATACGCTGGAAAAAGTTCGTGGCTTCATGGAAAGCCTCGGAAATTGCTGGATATATTAAAAACCTCAAACGCAAGAAGCAACAAAATGGCTGATCTAAAAGCAAAATTTGAGAAGGCGGCGGCGGATGTTCAGAAATTAAAACAAAAACCGGACAATGATACGCTATTAAAGCTGTATTCATTATTCAAACAAGGCAGTGCGGGAGATGTAACAGGCAAGCGTCCTGGGTTTACGGATTTTAAAGGTCGGGCCAAATATGATGCCTGGGACA
>PCSG01000396.1:0-628 GCA_002772195.1 Desulfobacterales bacterium CG23_combo_of_CG06-09_8_20_14_all_51_8
AATATGACCGAAGAAATTTATACCCGCATGGTATCCGGTTTGGGGTATTCAGACCTTGAGGAAGCTGAAGCGGCAGCTCAAAAGAGCGCATAAAACCTGAAACAGATTTGTACTGTAGAATTGAAACAAGGAGAACATCGGAATGGAACTAATGTTGGAAAGACGATTAAAAGAGCTTGATGAAGTCCGGCAAAAAGTACGCCTGGGCGGCGGTGAAAAAAGAATCGCCAAGCAGCACGCCATGGGGAAACTGACAGCCAGGGAACGGCTTGACATACTTTTGGATGAAAACAGCCTGTTGGAGACCAATATGCTTGCCGGACATGCTAAGGATATCCCGGGAGACGGACTTATCTGTGGAAGCGGAACCATAGACGGGAGGCAGGTATATGTTTATTCGCAGGACCCAACAATAAAGGGAGGTTCAGTCGGTCTGGAGCATGGAAATAAAATGTATCGAACCGTGGAACGTGCTTTGGAATGTAAAGTCCCTTTTATCGGACTCCATGATTCTCCTGGGGCAAGACTCCCGACTTCTGAAGACCTCGAAGTGCTTTCCATGGCAAAGCGTTCCCTTTTTTCAAATATTTCTGAAAAGCATGGCGGTTCAATTTTTTTTCCAAACACG
>PCSG01000396.1:697-3267 GCA_002772195.1 Desulfobacterales bacterium CG23_combo_of_CG06-09_8_20_14_all_51_8
CCTGCATTGACTGATTTTATTTATATGATTGATAAGCAGAGCCACATGTTTATTACCGGTCCGCAGGTGGTAAAAATGATTAGCGGCGAAGATATAACAAAAGATGAGCTCGGAGGGGCCGGTGTTCATTCGCGGGTAAGCGGCTGCTGCGATTTCATTTATCCAGGCGAAGAGGAATGTCTGCTTAATATCAGAAGACTGCTTAGTTTTCTCCCTTTAAATTGCGAGGAAGCTCCCCCTGCATATCTAAGCAGTGATGATCCGAAGAGAACCTGTGAAGGATTAAACAATATCATACCTTGTTCACCCAACAAACCATTCGATATGCATCAGGTGATTCATGCAATTGTGGATAATGGCGATTTTTATGAGGTAAAAAAAGATTTTGCACAGGAGATGATAGTCGGCTTTGCCCGTCTGGATGGAAAGTCAATCGGTATCGTTGCCAATCAGCCAAAGGTAAAGGCAGGCGCGTTGACCGCTGACAGTTCCGACAAACAGGCAAGGTTTATCCGATTTTGCGATTGCTTTAATATTCCGCTGATTCTTTTGGTCGATACACCAGCATATATGCCGGGGGCCGACCAGGAACATGCTGGCATAATCAGACGCGGAGCAAAAGTTCTGTACGCGCTTTGCGAAGCAACAGTACCGCGCATTTCACTGGTATTAAGAAAGGCGTATGGCGGCGGGAATCTCGGCATGGGAGTGCTGCCGGGACTTGGAAATGATATGGTGCTTTACTGGCCGATTGTGGAAACCGGAATCCTGGGGGCGGAGCAGTCAATTATGCTCCTTTACGGTCGAACTCCTGGGGTTACAAAGGAATTCATAGACCAGAAGCTCAAGGAATATCGGGAAACCTATGCAAATCCCATTTACGACATTTCATCAAATTTAAATGTTCAGGACGTTATCAAACCTGCCGAAACAAGGAGTTATTTAATTCGTGCACTCAAATCCATGCCGGATAAAAGAAGAAACAGATATGGAAAACGGCATGGAAATATGCCTTTATAGATGTTCTCTGCTCCGATGCTCTCGTTTCGGGAGGTATTTTTTTTAGTTGTGAGAGATAGAGGTTCTGCTGGCTTCATGACCTCTATTTCTCATGATGGTTTGAAATAGCTTTGTAAGCCGAAATTTCGGACATGATTGTATAAAAGATGCCAGTTTGACCGATTTTTTTATTTTGTTCGACCAGCTCTGTTTGTTTCAAAACTTTTTTTTGCAAATCAGTATGCGGTAAATATCTTCCTCAGTTCCGTTAGATAGCACAAGGAAGCCCCCTTTTATTCCCTTCAAAATTTTATCTTAATGAGTTTGGCACGCTATTTGAAAGTATTATTAGTAAGATTGTTCGCATACAAAACATGGTTTATTTATCAAATGATTGTTTAATGAAAAATATTCGCAGCCGTTTTATTTCGCAATAATTGTCTGGAGAATAAAAATGAGTGATGAAACGTTGACCACCCAGATTCAGCGCTTTTCCGTAAATGACGGACCGGGCTTTAGAACCAATGTTTTTCTTAAAGGATGCAACCTGAGATGCCAGTGGTGCCATAATCCTGAAACACAGTCATACGCTAAAGAACTTTACTGGAAAAAAAGGCTCTGTAAACAATGCGGCGCCTGTTTTGACGCCTGTCCGAATGGAGCGATAAATCCCCCCGTCTCACCGGAAGAGTCAAATGCGGAAGGGAGTTCATATTATAAAATTATTAGAGAACGTTGTGACGATTGCATGAAATGCGTTGATGCCTGTAAGTATGGTGCGCTGGAGATTGTTGGGAAACCGATGACCATAGAGGAAATTCTGGACGAAGTGGAAAGAGATGATCTTTTTTATAAAAATTCCGGGGGCGGTATGACCTTAAGCGGTGGTGAGCCGACCGCTCATGTTGTTTTCTCAAATAAACTGTTAATAGCTGCAAAAAAGAGAGGAATTCATATCTGCCTGGACACCACGGGGTTCTGCCCGTGGGAACACCTTGAATTGCTCGTTAACAAATCCGATATCATCCTTTTCGACCTGAAGCACATAGATTCAACGGTTCATGAAAAGCTGACCGGGGTGCCGAATGAATTGATTTTGAAAAATTTGGCCAGGCTTGTCGATAAAGGTTCTGAGATCTGGCTGCGGATATTGGTGATTCCAGGATACACTGATTTCAGTGAATATCACCGGAAAGTCGTGGATTTTCTCTCAACATTGTCGCGACCGATGGATCGAATTGATCTGCTTCCTTTTCACAACTGGTGTGAGGATAAATATAATTGGCTAGGAAGAACTTGGCCCATGGGTGAACTGCAGGCGATTGATCCGGCAGACATCGATTATCTGAAAGATTTATATGAGTCGAGTGCTCGGAAGGTAACAATCGGCGGTTCAGGTTTTGAAGATGAGAATTAACAGTACCGGTGTCCGCAGTAACGAAATTCATAGTCTGTTTGTATATCAGATACATGTCTTAGGCAAGCACGGATAATTTAAAAAACTCAATGATTAATCGAAGGGAGGTGAATACAAATGACAACATGCAATGAATGCGCTAATTTTTTCCCGA
>PCSG01000276.1:0-274 GCA_002772195.1 Desulfobacterales bacterium CG23_combo_of_CG06-09_8_20_14_all_51_8
AGGCTTTCACAGGCACATATCCGTTTAAACGCTGAATTGATAAGAGTTCACAAAAGTCGAAGACAAATTTTATTTAACATTTAAGTTAATTGTTCCGTCCGCTCTGAATGCGGCGGATGCCGTCCCTGACGCCGCCGCTAAGCCTGTTTATTCGCTGGACCAGTTATATGAGCTCGGCCTGAAGCGATCCGAGCAGATAAAAATCGCCGGAAATCAGCTCTATATCGCCGAAAAAGATGAAGACCGGGCGTTTTCCATTCTGTTTCCGACGTTT
>PCSG01000276.1:408-697 GCA_002772195.1 Desulfobacterales bacterium CG23_combo_of_CG06-09_8_20_14_all_51_8
AGACGTTATTGCCCAGCGGGAGTATGACCTGGATAGCGTATCGGAATCCTTTTTGTTTAATGTCGCCACGGCTTTTTACGACATCGCCAACAAGAAGAAGCGTTTTGAGATTCTGTCTGAAAACGTCACACGCCTGAAACTCCACAAAGAGGCGGTTCTAAAAAAACTAACGCTTGAGGAAGTCCCGAAAACCGAGCTTTTAAGGACGGAGGCCGAGTTGTCCGGCGCCAGAACCGAACGGGTCCGGGCTGAAAATGAACTGGTGTTTGCCCGGTCCAGTCTCGCCCGG
>PCSG01000276.1:845-1446 GCA_002772195.1 Desulfobacterales bacterium CG23_combo_of_CG06-09_8_20_14_all_51_8
AAGAGGACGTGGATCTGACAAGGAGTGAATACTGGCCGGTATTATCGGTGGAGGCAGGCTATAAGGTTCAGGAAACCGATCCGGAGATCCTTTCCGGGGACCCCAGCCTGTATGCCGCCGCCAATCTCAACGTGGTGCTCTTTGACTGGGGGCTTCGCAAAGGAACCCTCGGGCAGAACAACGCCAACCTGAGCAGTGCCGAACTTCAGCTGAAATCCCGCACCAAAGAGGTGGCATCGGAAGTGGAGAAGGCATGGCTGACCATCAGCACCGCGCGGGACGCCATTCTGTCGTTGAAGGACAAGCTGAAATTTTCCCGCGCAAACTATGATGCGGTCCTTATGCAGTTTGATCTGGGACAGGCGGACAGCCTGGATGTGCTGGATGCCAATACCCTTTTAAACAACGCCGAACGCGAGCTTGCGGAAGCGGAATTCTACCTGGAGATCTCAAGAATCGGGCTGGAGCGGGCCCAGGGAATTTTTTTGAAGAATATCAGGGCAATTCAATCGGATAAGAATTAAACAGTATTGATCGGGAGAAAAAAACTTATGACGACCGGAGATTTGTCCTCTTCCCGTGATTCCGCGGGCAGGTTCAT
>PCSG01000276.1:1643-1888 GCA_002772195.1 Desulfobacterales bacterium CG23_combo_of_CG06-09_8_20_14_all_51_8
AGGCCGCTAAAAAACTGGCTGCGAAATTTTCCGTATCGGAGGATGCGGCCAAGGCGGCTCTCCACATGCCCGTGGGAGGGCTCGTAAAGTTTCAGCAGGACAAACTGGCCCGGCAGATAGCCTATGTGGAGCGCCAGATTGCCGAGCATAAGCTGGAAATCGAACCTCAGACCCCGGAAATCAATGTGGTGGCCTTAAAGCTTTCTCCCACGCCCATCCAGGACCGCATCAACCTGCCGGGAATC
>PCSG01000276.1:1931-2246 GCA_002772195.1 Desulfobacterales bacterium CG23_combo_of_CG06-09_8_20_14_all_51_8
GGAAGGTGGTGCGCAAAAACATGGATAAGGGCCGGCCGGTGACGGCAGGCGAGGGGATCGCGGTGCTGGACAACGCGGATTATGAAATCGCCCTTCAGTCAGCCAAAGCCTCCTATGATACAGCCCTTGCCAGCCGGAACCGGATTGAGAAACTCTATAAAGAACAGCTGGCGTCCCGGTCCCAGTTTGATGACATCACCGCCCAGATGGAAGTTTACAAAGCCCAGATGGACAGCGCGTCCTTGAATCTGTCCCGGTGTACCATCGTCAGTCCCATTTCCGGGCGCATCAATGCTCTTTATATTGAAGAGGGCA
>PCSG01000276.1:2363-2688 GCA_002772195.1 Desulfobacterales bacterium CG23_combo_of_CG06-09_8_20_14_all_51_8
GTTCAAGATTTTCATAAGAACAAAGCTGAGAATACAAATTCCTGTATGATTTCATAAAGTTCATAGAAGAAAAAGAAAATTAAACCCAGAATGCAAGCCGATAAGGTCATTTCGAACCTGTTGGACGGCTGGTAGTTCGCATTGACGTTCTGCCTTTCACAGCAATACTGGCCATTAGAAGAAAGAGGCCAGTGAATACTCCTGTTGTTGTAGTTGTCGTTGCGGACCAGAAGGCCCAAGAGTAACCCATCTACTAAAATGGTACCGAAGTACCGACACCACAGCTTCACGGTTTCCGCTGGTATAGCTTACTCAGTGTTGCTGT
>PCSG01000276.1:2695-3221 GCA_002772195.1 Desulfobacterales bacterium CG23_combo_of_CG06-09_8_20_14_all_51_8
CATGTCTGGCATATCTTAGAAAAGATGACCAGCACTGTAGACGAGTGTGTGGCCTAGGCTTGCACCTAGGAATAAGAAAGAAGAAGATTACTCTTTTAAATTTGCTCCTGAAAGCATGGCTTCCAGTTTTCTTCCAGCGCTTAAGAGTTCGTCTTTTGCTGTTGATCCGAGGGTTTCGAGGTCTTGTCTGAATCGTCCTAGCAAACCTCTTAGTTCATCTGCTGAAACACCAGCAATTTCAATAGTAGTTTTCTTGCTGGTTTGAGGTGTTGCAATTGGAGCAATAAGTGCCTCAATTTTCGCGACGTCCCCTTCGGGGACTTCCGCCACCACCCCGAACCTGTCGGACGGCTGGCAGAGCGCATCGACGCCCTGCCTGAGGTAGTAGACGCCGCGGACCAGAAGGCCCACATAAGAAGAATCGTTCAATCTGTAGAGATACCTTGCATCTGCACTTTGATCTACTTTCCTGCCATGAGGAACACCTGTTTCAGCATGTGGCATATACCAACCATCTGGACCAGGG
>PCSG01000071.1 GCA_002772195.1 Desulfobacterales bacterium CG23_combo_of_CG06-09_8_20_14_all_51_8
ATTCCCACGGTCGTCCTTCTCAAATCTTTAGGCATGGCCCGTTATATGGCAAAAAACATGAAGCATATCCGCATTTCAGACGCGCTCATCAAACGCATCCAGAATGCGCCGGACAAGGTGCGGGAATGCTTCCGGATCGCGTCTGAAACAGTCGCGGAGATCAAGTCCGGCGGGTTCAGCGGCGCCATGATTTCCACCATGGGCTGGGAAGACCGGCTGCAAAATATTATTCACGGCATCTAAACGGCATCTAAATTGCAGGAGAACGGAATGGATCAGAAACCCGAATCTGTGAAGAGTTCATCCAACAACGATACGGTCGGCGCGGCCATGGTGGTCGGGGCCGGCATTGCGGGCATGCAGGCGGCCATTGATCTGGCCAACTCCGGATATTACGTTTATCTTCTCGAAAAATCATCCGCCATCGGCGGACTCATGTCGCAGCTTGACAAAACCTTCCCCACCAATGACTGCGCCATGTGAGTTATCTCACCCAAACTGGTCGAGGTCGGCCGGCATTTAAACATTGAACTCAGAACGGGAACGGAAATTCTCGCCTTAGAAGGCGAACCTGGCAATTTCAAGGCGAAAATCCGTCAGGAAGCCCGATATGTGGACCTTTCCAAATGCACAAGCTGCGGGGAATGCGCCAAAGTCTGCCCCATAGAGATCCCAAACGAGCAGGACCGGGGACTAAGCACCCGCAAGGCGGTTTACAAAAAATATCCCCAGGCCATCCCCGGCGCATTCGCCATCAGCAAGCGGGGCACGGCCCCCTGCAAGGCCACGTGCCCGGCCCATGTCAGCATTCAGGGATATATCGCCCTGATCCGTCAGGAGAAATACGCGGAAGCCTTAAAACTGTTTAAACAGGACCACCCGTTTCCTGGAATCTGCGGACGGGTCTGCCACCACCCCTGCGAAGGCATCTGCACCCGGGGCGACCACGACCAGCCACTGGCCATCCGGGAATTGCACCGGTTTCTGGCGGACTGGGAACAAACGACTGATGCGCCATATATTCCGGCGGTTGCTGAAAAACGAAATGAAAAAATTGCCATTGTCGGCTCAGGCCCAGCGGGCCTTGCCGCCGCTTATTTTCTGTCCCTTCAGGGATACGGCGTCACCTTGTTTGAAAAACTGCCGGTGGCCGGCGGCATGATGGCTGTCGGCATTCCGGAATACCGTCTGCCCCGCCACATTTTAAAAGGCGAAATCGCGGCCATTGAAAAACTGGGCGCGACCATTAAGACCGGGGTGACCTTCGGCAAGGACATTACCTTAGACAGCCTCAAGGCAGACGGGTTTTCCGCCGTGTTCATGGCCATCGGCCTGCACGGGGGCAGACGTCTGGGCGTCAAAAACGAAGACGCTGAGGGCGTGCTTCAGGGTGTAGATTTCTTAAGGGACGTGGCCTTGGGCAATCCCGTTTCCATCGGCAAGGACGTCATCGTCATCGGCGGCGGCAACGTGGCCATTGATGTGGCCCTGTGCGCCAAACGCAAAGGCGCGGAAAATGTGACCCTGATCTGCCTGGAAGCCAGAGATAAAATGCCGGCCTGGGAACATGAAATCCGGGAAGCCCTGGAAGGCGACATCAAGATCGTCAACAATTTCGGGCCCAAAGACTTTTTTATCGACAAAGCCAACCGGGTGTCGGGCATTGAATTTAAAACCTGCACCGCGGTATTCGACGAAACCGGCCGGTTTAACCCCAGCTATGACGAATCCGCCTGTCAGGCGTTTTTCGGCGATACCATCATTGTTTCCATCGGACAAAGCACGAACCGGGAATTTATCGCGGAACAGGGCATTGAACTCAGCCGCGTGGGCGGCCTTGTGGCCGACCCGGTCACGCTTCAAACCCCCATTCCCTGGGTATTTGCCGGCGGGGATGCGTTTTACGGCCCCAAATCCGTGGTGGACGCGGTGGCCTGCGGCAAGGAAGCCGCGGAAAGCATCCATCGGTTTTTAAACGGCCTGGATTTGAAAGCAAATCGCGAAAAAACATGGGAATACGAAAAACCCGAAATTTCGGGGGAGCCCTTGATGCCGCGGACAACCGTGCGCTGTCTGGATCCTGCCGCAAGAGAATGCAATTTTCTGGAAGTGTCTTTCGGTTACAATGAAAGCGAAGCCAAAGCAGAGGCGGACCGATGCCTCAAATGCGGCATTTGTTCCGAGTGCTACCAGTGCGTGGACGCCTGTCTGGCTAAGGCCATCGATCACTCCCAGCGGGCCATCGAACAAACCGTGGAGATCGGGTCCG
Source organism: Desulfobacterales bacterium CG23_combo_of_CG06-09_8_20_14_all_51_8 (assembly GCA_002772195.1). Classification (GTDB taxonomy): domain Bacteria; phylum Desulfobacterota; class Desulfobacteria; order Desulfobacterales; family Desulfosalsimonadaceae; genus SURF-3. The sequence continues at coordinate 2,270 of PCSG01000071.1, forward strand.
TCATCCTCTGTCCGGGCAGTGACGTGTTTGACCCGTCCTCTTTAGATGACACCTATCATTATAAAACCAGCCCCAACGTCCTCACCAGCCTGGAATTCGAACGCATCCTTTCCGCATCCGGCCCCACCATGGGCCATCTGGTGCGGCCGTCCGACAAAAAGGAACCCGAACGTATCGCCTGGCTCCAGTGCATCGGCTCCCGGGACAACAACCGGTGCGGCAACGGCTATTGTTCTTCCGTGTGCTGCATGTACGCGGTCAAGGACGCCATGATCGCCAAGGAGCATTCCAAAACCCCGCTGGATACCGTGATTTTCAACATGGACATCCGGACCTTCGGCAAGGATTATGAAAAATATTATCTCCGGGCCAAAAACGACAGCGGCGTGCGGTTTGAAAAAGCCAGAATTCATACCATCGACAAAATCGGCGACACGGAGAATCTGCGCCTCCGATATGCGGACGAGTCCGGCGCCATCCGGGAAGAAGATTTCGACATGGTGGTGCTGTCTGTGGGCCTTCAGCCATCCGCATCCGCCATTCACACGGCGCATCTGTTAGACATTGATCTCGACAAAAACAATTTTGCTGTTACCCACCCATTCACGCCTGTGGAAACCAGCCGGCCCGGCGTTTTCGCCTGCGGCGTTTTCCAGGGCCCCAAGGACATTCCCTCTTCCGTTACCGAAGCCAGCGCAGCCGCCTGTGCCGCAGGCCGCTATATAGCCGAAGGCCGGGGCACCCGCATCAAACAGGTGGTTATTCCCGATGAAATCGATGTCAGCGGCGAACCCCGCATCGGCGTATTTGTATGCGACTGCGGCATCAATATCGCCGGCGTGATAGACGTGCCGAGCGTCCGAGAATACGCCACCACCCTGCCGGGCGTTGTTTATGCGGGAGAAAACCTCTTCACCTGCAGCCAGGACGCCCAGGACCGGATGAAGGAGGTCATACAGGAAAACCGGCTGAACC
>PCSG01000014.1 GCA_002772195.1 Desulfobacterales bacterium CG23_combo_of_CG06-09_8_20_14_all_51_8
GGGATATCATCTTGATATAAATATTGATTGACAATCCAAAAAAATATTGATTTAAAAAATAATAATTCAAATAGTTATACCATTTGGCGGGGGCGGCTGGCCTCCGCTTTGTATTTTTTTGAAACATAAAAAATTGAAAGGAGTTAAGGGCATATGGGCAAAGAAAAAAAACAGGCCAAGGAAAAACCAATAGAGAAAATGACCGCGACGGAACTTCGGGAAGTTGCGAAAGGGTTGCCGGATATTACCGGCGCTCACGGAATGAACAAAGCCGAGCTGCTCACCGCCATCCGGAAGGCCAAGGGGATTGCAGAGACCGGTTCCAAAAAGCGTTCGGACACTTACGTCCGTGAAGTGAAGGCAAAGATCAAGGAACTTCAAAAACAGCGAATTGAGATTAAAGCGCAGAACAACCGGAAAAAGCTCGATATCTATCGGCGGCGCATCAGCCGGTTAAAAAAACAGACCCGCAAAGCCGGATAGATTGATGATTCATCCGTCGGAGCTGGCCTTTGACATTGACGGCGTAATCGCGGACACCCTGTTGCTGATGATTGTATTTGAATAATGCATCGTTCATTAAAAGAGTTGTTGGAAACGTTCGTGGATTTTCTGTCCACTGAGAAAGGATATTCTGAAAACACCTGCCGGGCCTATGCCAGTGACCTGGAAGATTTTATTTCTTATTTTCTGGCCAACCGGGCCCTGGCCTTAACGGATGAGGAAGCGGACATCGACGCCCAGGATGTCGGGGCCGTCACAGGTCTGATGATGCGCGGGTATCTGGGGTTCCTGCACAAGCAGCGCATCAAAAAATCTTCCATGGCCCGGAAGCTGTCGGCCATCCGGTCGTTTTTCAAATTTCTGGAAAGACACGGGGTGATTACGGAAAATCCGGCGACGGCCGTGATCACCCCGAAACAGGAAAAGCCGATTCCCCATTATCTTACCGTGGATGACGTTTTCCGGCTGTTGGATTCCATTAAAATAGAAACCCTGACCGGCAAAAGGGACCGGGCCATGCTGGAAACCATGTATTCCACCGGTATCCGCGTTTCCGAACTGGTGGGCCTGGATGTCGGGGATGTGGATTTCTCGGGCAAGACCATCCGGGTGACCGGCAAAGGCAATGTGGAGCGGATTGTTCCCATCGGCCAAAAATCTTTGGGTTTTATAAAGGGATATCGAAACACCCTGAGCCTGCGGAAAATAGTGCCGGAACGCTCCAGGGGGCCGTTGTTTTTAAATAAGAGTAAGGGCCGGCTGACAACGCGGTCCGTGGGCCGGATACTGGATAAATGCGCCCGGGAAGCCGGGCTGACGCAGCCCGTGGCGCCCCATGATCTGCGGCACACGTTTGCCACCCATATGCTGGATGCGGGGCTGGATCTGCGGATGGTTCAGGAACTCTTGGGACACCGGCAACTCTCCACCACCCAGAAATATACCCATGTCAGTATTGACCGCCTGATGGCGGCTTATGACGCGGCCCATCCGCGCAAGTAAAGATTGGAATATCATAAAATGATGAATTTTCACGGCACCACCATTCTGGCGGTAAGGCACAACGGGCGGATGGCCATTGCCGGAGACGGTCAGATCACATTAAATAATTCCGTGGTGAAACATCATGCCCGAAAAGTCCGGCGGATCTATAACGACACCATTGTCGTGGGATTTGCCGGAGCCACCGCAGATGCCCTGACCCTTTCTGAAAAGTTGGAGCAGAAACTGGAGCGCTATAACGGGAATCTGATCCGTGCCGCCGTGGAACTGGCCCGGGAATGGCGCACGGATAAATATCTGCGCCGACTGGAAGCCATGATGATTGCCGTGGACGCCACCCAGATGCTGCTGATTTCCGGAAACGGGGATGTGATCGAACCCGATGAAGGCGTCATCGCCATCGGCTCCGGGGGAATCGCAGCCCAGGCCGCGGCCACGGCCCTTTTAAACCATGCGGACGCCCTGAATCTGAGCGTTCGGGACATTGTTCTGGAATCCATGAAAATCGCAGCCAATGTCTGCGTGTTTACCAATGACGTAGTGAGTATGGAAGAGATTTGCGGTGAAAGTTCAAAGGTGAAAGATAAAAGCGATATATGAGTGATTTAAAACCATCTGAAATCGTCGGGGAGCTCGACAAATACATCATCGGGCAGAACCGGGCCAAACGCTCGGTGGCCATCGCCCTCCGAAACCGCTGGCGGCGGCGCAATGTGCCCCCGGAACTCCGGGACGAGATCGCGCCCAAAAATATCATCCTGATCGGTCCCACCGGGGTCGGCAAAACCGAGATCGCCCGTCGCCTTGCCCGGCTCACGGATTCTCCGTTTATCAAGGTGGAGGCCTCTAAATTTACGGAAGTCGGCTATGTGGGCCGGGATGTGGAATCCATGGTCCGGGACCTTCTGGAACTCTCCATTAACATGATCAAGTCCCGGGAAAAGGAGAAGGTCCGGGCAAAGGCCCGGGAAATCGCCGAAGAACGGATCCTGGACATCCTTTTGCCGGAAGCCGGAAACCGGCACAACGCCCAGGGGCATGGCGCCGCTGAAGGGCAAATGGAACTCAAGGCCGTGACTGAGGAAAAAATCGCGCCGACCACTCGTGAGAAGCTTCGCAAGATGCTCCATGACGGCCGTCTGGACGGCCGCTATGTGGATCTGGACGTTCCGGAACGGTCCATGCCCATGGTGGAGATTTTTTCCAACGCCGGCATGGAAGAGATGGGCATTAATTTTAAAGACATGCTCAGCGGGTTTATGCCCCGGGGGCCTTCGAAAAAAAGAAAGGTGACCGTGGCCGAGGCCCTGGAAATTATTTCCCAGGAAGAGGCCCAGCGCCTGGTGGATATGGACAAGGTGGTCAAGGAAGCCATTGAAAAGACCGAACAGTCCGGCATTATTTTTCTTGACGAGATCGACAAGATTGCCGGAAAACAGGGGGGGACCGGGCCGGATGTATCCCGGGAAGGAGTCCAGCGGGATCTGCTGCCCATTGTGGAAGGCAGCACGGTGACCAGCAAATACGGGCCGGTGCGCACGGACCATATTCTGTTT
>PCSG01000402.1 GCA_002772195.1 Desulfobacterales bacterium CG23_combo_of_CG06-09_8_20_14_all_51_8
AGCATCCGCCGTGCCGCGCCCCCGGTTGCCGCAAGCCCCGATCCCATGAGCGTCATCAATGGCAATCGCCATGCCCTAGTCCTTGCAAAAAGGGACCAGCTCATCTAAGGCGGCCCGATCCCCATCCATGCTGAATACTCCTTCGGTGACCAGAATATCCGGGACCGGCGACGCCTTCCCGCCGCCGACCATGGACCTAATCTGCTTCAGTGACCGGACGGAATTGTGATTGAAAAAATAAACCACGTCCTTTCGCTTCGCAGACCCCTTGCCCAGACGCAGGCCGTCGATGATGCTCCGGTGGTTCAGTGCGTCGCTGAACAGGCAATGGCCTGCAATAATCCGGGCCGCGCAGAACCCCAGCATGGCCATATATCCAGCGGGAAAGAGCAGGACGGCTTCTTTGCCCAAAAAATCGGCCAGGTCCTCGGCCAGGGCTGCATGAATGCTCAGAGATCCGCTGCCGAGCATGGAACTGCCACAGCCGGTGCCGTATTCCCGGACTGCGGCCGCAGCCGCTTCCTTTGCCTCCGGGTCTGTGGCGAAGCTCAAATAATCATTGGATGCGAAACTAATGACCGGCTTTCCGTCAAGGGCGGTCTGGTGGCCGGGCATTGAAAAGCCCAGCTCCCGGAACGAGATCACGCCACCCGGCTCGGATGCGGGTTTCTTTTTTGATTTGAAATTGCTTTTGACGGTTGATTTCCGGCGCGGGCCTTTCGGTTTTGCATTTTCAAGCATCCCGTCAGAATTCCAGTCCTTTGCCAAGTTCTTGATAAAATCCGCAGAAGGGACAATTCCCTTGACCAGATTTTTTTCAAGGAGCACACCGGATAGCTGATCTATGGTTTCGATATTTAAAAAATCCGTCAGGGTAAACGCGCATCCGTCCCGAATCAGAAGGGACTCCATCAGATCGTGAATCATGGCCGCAGCCACGGAATCCACTCCCCAGGCAGCCCAGTCTTCATTCGGGCCCAGTTCATAGGGATCGACTTCCAGCACCACGGCGCAGATAGAGAGCAGCAATTCATTTAATTTAGTTTTGGTCATCGTGCTCATTTTAATCTCCGTTGCCGCGCGTCCATGTTCTGAGGGCCGCAAGTTGATTATTTTCAAACAATAACCGGCTTCCCCCACGCTGGAGCTTTCCGCTGGATGTTTTGGCGAGGGTTCGGGGTGAAAGCAGCACAACGGCATGGGGAGCCAACTGGTGCTCCACGGAAACCGCACGTCGCACCGCCCGGATGATTTCGTCCCAGGCCCCCTCCTGACCGGACCGGACTTCAAGGAGCACCACCAGAGCCTCTGTTCCGGAAATTTCCGTGGAAAAGGCGGCGACCCCTCCTTGCCGCACGGCTGGATGGGCTTTTTCCACCGTGGCTTCGATATCCTGAGGATAATGGTTCTTGCCCCGGATAATGATCAAATCCTTTATCCTTCCGGCCACATATAACTCTCCGTCACTGATAAATCCCAGATCGCCGGTGCGCAGATACCTTTTCCCCCCATCCGCCGGTCCGTTATTAAACACCTCGGCGGACAGATCCGGCTGGTTCCAGTATCCTGCGGCCACGCTGTCCCCGGCCACCTGGATTTCCCCGACTTGGTCTTCTGGAAGACGCTCATCGGTTTCCGGGTCCGCAATGACGATGTCGAGACCGCTTTCGACCCTGCCGCTGCCCGCCAGACGCCGGGTTTGGGCCAGGGACCGGGGAGGCGCAACGATCCCCTGTTTTAAAAATTCAGCATCCACATCCTTGTATGTCGGGCCGTTTCCGAATTCAGCCCAGCAGACGCCCACAGTGGATTCAGCCAGCCCGTAGCAGGGCATCAACGTCTCCGCCCGGAACCCGTAAGGCGCAAACACGTCCGCAAACCGGCTCAGGGTTTCCGGACGAACCGGTTCGGCGCCGCAAAAGGCCACCTGCCAGGACGAAAGGTCCACCCCGTTGAGGGCGCCAGGGTCAAAGCGCCGGACGCAGAGGGCATAAGCGAAGTTGGGTCCGCCGCTGTGGGTGACCTGGTTTTCAGATATCTGACGCAGCCACGACAGCGGGTCCCGGATAAAATCCATGGGGGACATGTGATGACACAAAAAACCCGCATGAACCGGACAAATGACGCCGGTGATGATGCCCATATCATGAAACATGGGCAGCCAGCTAAAGACCACGCTGGCAGGAGAAATCCGGGTGGCCCGCCCAATCAGGCCGGAATTGTGAAGCATATTTTTATGGGTCACCATCACACCTTTGGGCGTGCCCGTGGAACCGGACGTATACTGCAAGAACGCGACAGCGTCTTCGCTGATATCCGGCGGATGAAAATCTGTGCCATCGCCGGTCTTCAGGGCATCCGTGGCGATCATGGGAATGTTTCCCCAGTCCGGAATGCTGCTAAGCCCGGCTTTTCGCAGCAAAAACCGGCTTAACGAACCGCCCCCCGGAAACGCCGTAAGGGATTTCAACACCCTTAATTTTTTTAAATGCGCCAGCACCTCCCGGTTTGTGAGAATGACCACGGCATCTGCATCTGAAATAATATTTTTAACGCGCTCCGCCAGACGATCCGTGCCCGGCGGACTGGCGGGCACGGCAATCACGCCGGCGCACAAGCAGGCCAAAAATCCGACAACAAAGTCCAGCCCCGACGGATAGAGCAGAATCGCCCGTTCTCCGTTCAGATGATTTTCACAAAGCATTTGCGAAAGGCTTCTTACGCGGCCAAACACCTCATCATAGGTGACAGCAACCCGGTCTTTACCCGAAAGAAACGTAAACGCTGTTTTTTCAGGCTGATACCGGGCGCGGAAGGCCAGGACATCCGGAAATGTCGCGAAGTGTGGTTCCGTCGGCAAAAAATCAGGATTCTGTTTGTTCATTTCTTTGGTTTCTATTTTCTTGTCTCCAGCGCTTCCCACCGTGCATAGGCCTTTTCCAGGAGCGCGTTCAGTTCCGCCTGCCGGGCCTTCATCTGCCTGATGGCCCCGCTGTCGATCTTGTAAAATTCCGGTGACGCCATTTTTTCAAAAATTTCCGCCTGCTCTTTTTCCATCATCTCGATTTGCCCGGGCAGTGCGTCCAGTTCCCTTGTTTCCATATATCCCAGCCGGTTATTTCCCGTTCCGGATGCGGGTTTCTTTTTTTCAGGTTCCTTGTCCTTTTTTTTCTCCGGGACGGTTCCGGAA
>PCSG01000080.1:0-3035 GCA_002772195.1 Desulfobacterales bacterium CG23_combo_of_CG06-09_8_20_14_all_51_8
CTATCTCCAGGCCAGCATGATCATCGTTCCGTGCGACACCCCGGGATTTAATCTGGTGCGCAACATCCCGGTCATGGGCCATTCCGGCAGCGGTTATTTCAGCCACGGGGAAATCCTCTACCAGAACTGCCGGGTGCCCCAGAAAAACCTCATCGGCCAGGAAGGCATGGGATTTGTACTGGCCCAGGAACGGCTGGGACCGGGGCGCATCCACCACTGCATGCGCTGGATCGGCATCTGCAATCGGGCTTTTGATCTCATGTGCCGCCGGGCCAAGCAGCGCATCATCTCCCCGGACGGCCGGACCCTGGCCACCCGTCAGATCATTCAGTCCTGGATCGCAGAATGCGCGGCGGAAATCCAGGCGGCCCGCCTCATGGTCCTGCACGCGGCCTGGCGGATCCAGAACGAAGGGGCCAAGGCGGCCCGGAAGGACATATCGCTGATCAAGTTCAAAGTGGCCAATGTCATGCAGATGGTCATCGACCGGGCCTTGCAGGTCCACGGGGGTCTGGGCATGACCGACGACACCATCCTGGCCTTCTTTTTCCGCCACGAACGCGCGGCCCGCATCTATGACGGGGCCGATGAAGTTCACAAGGTATCCGTGGCCAAGCAAATTCTCAAAACCTATCCCGAGCCTTAATTCCGCATAGGAGGAACCATGGCAACCATCGACTCCCCTAAAGACATCCGCTCCGGCGAGGAACTGGACACCGCGAAGCTGTCCGCCTATCTCCGGCAGGTTCTGCCGGAGGCAAAAGGCGTGATGAAAATTCTCCAGTTTCCCAGCGGATTTTCCAATCTGACCTATCTGGTCACATTAGAAAGCCGGGAATTTATTTTACGCCGACCGCCGTTTGGCAAAAAAGCCAAAACCGCCCACGACATGAAGCGGGAATACACGATTCTAAAATCCCTGCGCCCGGATTTCCCCTATGCGCCGGAGCCCCTGGCCTACTGTGACGACCCGGCGGTCATGGACGCGCCCTTTTATCTCATGGAGCGCATCAAGGGCATTATTCTGCGTAAAAATTTCCCCAAAGAAATGGTGCTGAATGAAGCGGATGTGGGCCTTCTCTGCGAAAACTTCATGCGGATTTTTACGACCCTGCACCGCCTGGATTACCGAAAGTGCGGTCTGGAAAGCTTAGGCCAGCCCGAAGGCTATGTCCGGCGTCAGGTGGAGGGCTGGAGCCGGCGCTTTCGGGACGCACGCACGCCGGATGTGCCGGATTTCGAAGCTGTCATGGAATGGCTGGCGGCGACCATGCCGCCGGACAGCCCGAAACCCGGGCTGATTCACAATGACTACAAATTCGACAATGTGGTGCTGAACCCCGACAATCCGCTGGAGATTGTGGGCGTGGTAGACTGGGAAATGGCCACCATCGGCGATCCCCTCATGGATCTGGGCGCGTCCCTGGCTTACTGGGTCAACCGGGATGATCCGGATGAGGTGCAGCTCATCCGCACCCTGCCGACCACGGTGCCGGGAATGCTGTCCCGCCGCCAGATCGTTGATTTATATGCAGATATGTCGGGGATCGCCATTAACAATTTTGATTTCTATTACTGCTACGGCCTGTTCCGGCTGGCGGTCATCGCCCAGCAGATCTATTACCGGTATTACCATGGCCAGACCAAAGACGAGCGCTTCAAACTTCTGAGCTTTGCCGTTTCCGTTCTGGAAAAGGCGGCCCGGGGGGTTATGGAAGGGAAAGGAATATAAAATGATATCATTTAGCCTGAAAGGAAAAATCGCCCTGATCACCGGGGCCAGCAGGGGCATTGGCCAAGCCGTCGCCGAAACCTTCGCCGCTTATGGAGCCGAAGTGGTGGTGGTCAGCCGGAAAATCGACACCATCACCGCAACCGCCGACGCCATCGTTAAAAACGGCGGCAAAGCCCGGCCCATGGCCTGTAACATGGGAGATATGACGGCGATTGCGGCGCTCTATGAATTTATTCAAAAAACCTTCGGCCGCCTGGACATTCTAGTCAACAACGCGGCCACCAATCCCTATTTCGGCGAAATGACCGGCGTTGACGAAAGCGCCTGGGCCAAGACCTTTGACGTGAATCTCAAAGGGCCGTTTTTCATGATCCAGAAAGCTGTTCCCCTCATGAAAGCCGCAGGCGGGGGGGCCGTGGTCAATGTCTCGTCCGTCAACGCCTTTCGGCCGGCCCCGTTTCAGGGAATCTATTCCATGACCAAAGGGGCGCTCATCACCATGACCCAGGCCTGGGCCAAAGAACTGGCCCCCCACAAGATCCGGGTCAACGCCCTGCTTCCGGGGCTGACGGACACCAAATTCTCAGCAGCCCTGATGCAGCAGAAGGAAATTTATCAATTCGCGGTGTCCCAGATCCCCATGGGTCGACATGCCGCGCCGGATGAAATGGCCGGGGCAGCCCTGTATCTGGTATCCGATGCCGCGTCATTTACCACCGGCGCCTGCATCACCTGCGACGGCGGGTATATGGCGTAAAACTTTCAGAAAGATGGAAAATGACGTCAAATATTTCCCTCTGGGCCGGTGACAAGGCGCTCGCGCAAATTCAGGACGCCGGTCTTTCGCCCGACGATGTCCGAGTCGTGGCCGGGGCTGCCGGCGGCCCCAAATGGCTGATTCTGGCTGGGCTGGATCGGGCCCTGTTCGGCCGCTGGTTTGAGAAGCGCAAAAATCCGCTGTTTCTGATCGGCGCGTCCATCGGGGCCTGGCGGTTTGCGGCCGCATCGCAAAAGGATCCGCTCGCGGCCATCGACCGGTTCGAGGACGCTTATATCCATCAGACCTATGATAGTCGGCCAACACCTGCGGACGTGACCTGGGAAGGGGAGAAAATCTTAAACCGGCTCCTGAATGATACCGGGGAGACTGAAATTCTGTCCCATCCGGCTTTCCGCGTTAATTTCATGGCCGTGCGCGGAAAAGGGCTTGCTGGGCGGGAAAATAAAACCGCCCTTCTAACGGGTCTGATAGGGGCGGCGCTGCTCAATACCGTCAGCCGCCGGTTTCTGAAACTTTTTT
>PCSG01000080.1:3043-3240 GCA_002772195.1 Desulfobacterales bacterium CG23_combo_of_CG06-09_8_20_14_all_51_8
ACCTTGTTTCACGACCCCCGGAATATTCCGCCCTTTTACAATATGAATGAATTTCCCATTCACCAGGTCGGCCTGACCCGGCAAAACCTCCGGCCCGCGCTCATGGCCTCCGGTGCCATTCCGCTCATCATGTCCGGCATCACCGGCATCCCCGGCGCGCCGGGCGGCATTTACCGGGACGGCGGCGTCATCGATTA
>PCSG01000176.1:0-3240 GCA_002772195.1 Desulfobacterales bacterium CG23_combo_of_CG06-09_8_20_14_all_51_8
TAAATCGATCTTGGGGCTAATCCGAGGGGAAGATCCGTTAAAATAAAGTGAAAGCAAAAATGCGAACAATGCGAAATAAGATCACGGTATTTTTAATATCTGCATCCGCTGTTCTGGCGGTGGCCACCGGAATTGCCGATGTGTTTGAAAAAAACGACGTCATCTGCGCCACTACCGCGTGCGTAAAAGTGCATGGGTCTTCATTCTCCACGGTTTTCAACATTCCGGTCGGATTTTATGCCGCAGGTTTTTTAATCCTCACCTTATGGTTGTACCTGAAGAGCAGACAAAAGTTGGTTGCTGTCATGCTCTGGGCGCTGCTGGGCGCTGAAGCTTATTTTACTTTTATCCAGATCGTTTTCATCAACTCCCTTTGCATCAGCTGCATGATTTTTTTCAGCCTGTTGATTACCTGCGTTTTAGCGTCAAATGCATTCAGAATAAAGCCGGCCCTGGTCATGGGTTTGACAGTATTTCTGGGAGCACATTTTATATTTTTCTTTCCGAGCATTACGCTCAAGCCCACCCTGATTCAGGAGTTTTCCAGAGAAAAAACCCAGATCGAAATATTCGCCTCTCCGTCCTGCTCCCATTGCGAGGAAGCCATTTTTGAACTCTCAAAAGCCTGCACAGACACAGGGACCAAATTGATTGTCAGGCCGGTTTGTATTTCCCGGCAGGATAAAGAAAAAAGCGTCCAATGGGTGTCGGGAGAACTGTTTGAGTGCGGGACTTCCACATCAAACCGTCTGGCGGAAAAAATCGTGTGGGACAACGAAGCCGAAGCCAGGAAATTGACCCATGGCGACCTCCAGGTGCCGCTGATCCTTGTGCGGACAGATCGGTTTCAGGAAATTTTCCAGGGGTGGGACAACCTGGTGAAAGACCGGATTGTCGGTTTAATTGCCAAGGCCGACAAGGGAACCAGAACCGCCGAAGCAAGCGGGCTGCCCCATTTTAATAAACCTAAAAACCAAGGAGCGATCTGTTCCAAAACGACCGAGTGCCATGAAAACAAATAATCCATTATTCATTTTGCTGGCGGGTATCATCCTTTTGCCTTTTGGATCATCCGCCTTCGCCGAGCCATTGATCCGTTTTTCTGACAGCACAACAACAGAGATTGGAATTTTCAGAAGCGATGAGCCGATTCAGTATGCTTATCACAATCTTCAACTGATACCTCCGAAAATTGACGGAGAAAATACGCCGATTCCGGATTCCAACCAGGTCAGCTTCCAGTATGACAGCGTGACATTCACATTCGTCTGCGACAGTGTATCAAGGGATCTTGGTTCCGCGCTCGATCCGGAAATCCAGAACCGGATTTCCTGCACGGTGGATCGCACCAATCCGAACGTGCCGGCCAGTCAGGTGCTTGTGTCGTTAAGCATATTTGATCCCGGAGTATATACCAGCACCTATGCCGAGCGGCCTGATTTACAGGTTGACACAACCCTGAAAGGCACGTCATCCAGCTCTCCCTATTGCGTCTCCGATGACATGATCGCAGAGGCATCAAGCTACAAATGGGAGAATCAGAATTTAAACGATCCTTTGCTGACGGGCAGGGGCGTGCCGCAAAACGCATGGGTGGTATATGGCCGAACTTCCGTCACCCGTCTGACGCTTTCCTATGTGATCCCCAATGACGAACAATATCCCTTTGAAGAAGGGGACCAGGTCTGTGCGGCGGACTTAAACCGCGACGGACTTGTCACTACCACTGAAATGACAAAATGCATTGAAGCAGGAACCGGATTTTTATGCCCGTTTAACAAGACCTCGTGCACCCACGAAATCTGTCCCCTCGGCTCACTCTATCAATGCATGGCCCATGATGGCCTGTCCGAATGCTCGCCATACACCTGCCATGAATTTATTGGATCAACAGCCGTCACGTCCAGCGATACTATACAGGGCGCGACTGATAAAAAAGACGATGGTGTGATTGACCAAGACGGCAACTGTCTGGGGCAAATTTACATTTTTTCCGGAAGAGACAAGCGCTGCCGTCCGGATGGGATAGAAACCGGATATTTTGACTGCTGCGGTGACAGCGATATCTGGTTTGACGTTGGTGGGGAACCTATTAATCCATTTTTGCCGCCGGATGGGTCCCTCGTCGCCAGCAGGATATCCAAGTGCAAGGGAGAAGAAAAAGAGCTGATCGCGTTAAAACAAAAAGGCCTGTGCCATTATGTGGGCAGTTATTGTTCATCGGAAATATTCGGGCTTTGTATCCAGCGAAAAAAAACCTATTGCTGCTTTAACTCAAAAATGGGCCGCATCCTTCAGGAAGAGGGAAGGCCGACCTTGAAGGCGTTTGCCCCCAGCGGTAACTGGGGATCGGCCAAAGAGCCAAGCTGCCGAGGGTTTACACCGGAAGAATTCCAGATGCTGGATTTTTCAAGGATCGACCTTTCCGAAGGGTACGGAGACATTCAGGTGAACACCCAGGAGCAGATGACCAGCACCATGCAGAACAAGATAGATAACGCCTATGACAACATTCAATAAACCGGCCGTAATTTTTTTTGCCGTAATGATGACTTTGTTATCTACGCCCGGATACGCGGCTACCCATGATCTGGGTGTTTTTGGGCGGACTTACCCCATCGCGGAGCGAGACGCGATCGAGGAACTTAAAAGCAGGGCAGCAGCCGTGGACTGGGGCCGAGTTTTTAATTCGGAGAAGATGGGCAAAGCCATCAAGGATTACAAGCCGGACATCCGGGCCCTGCCCAATGTACTGGAAAACCGAAGACGGCTCGTGGATATCAGCTACAGCCTGGAATTGGACATTCCGGACGGGAAGGGCGGTATCCTGTATCCCAGAGGATATACGTTTAACCCGCTGGCATATGTGAATTTTTCAAAAACTCTGGTGGTGATTAACGGGGATGACCCCGGCCAGGTGGCATGGTTTTTAACAACTGATTACGCTAAGGCCTTTGACACAGTGTTGCTGATCACAGACGGGTCTTATTATGACCTTGGGCAAAAGATAAAAAGGCCGGTGTTTTACGCCACATCCCAAATTATCGACCGCCTTCAGCTAAGGGCTGTGCCGTCCGTGGCCCGTCAATCCGGAAAATATATGGAGATCAATGAAATTGCGCTTTCTAAAAATCAGTAAAGTTATTTTATTTGCCACCATTTGTTTTGTTTATTCGCCGTTTGCGGCCCATGCCGTTTGTCAAAGCTCGTCTCATAACCCGCTGACGGAAGTATGCTGGC
>PCSG01000176.1:3249-6010 GCA_002772195.1 Desulfobacterales bacterium CG23_combo_of_CG06-09_8_20_14_all_51_8
CATATGCCCGATGCCGCCGCCGGTATTTGAAAGAGTCGGCGTTACGGTCAGCTTCTGGGAACCGGCCCGGTTTATAGAGGTTGTTAAAGACGCTTATTGTTTTCCGTCCATAGGGTCAGGTCGTGCGCCGACTAAGGATGGATTTCAAAACGGCGGGAGTGAAGATGGCGGAACCACCCAGGAAGGCCAGGCCACGTTTTTTCAGGCGCATTACGCCATATACCCGGTCTGGTCGATCCTTGGGGCGTTTACGGATTCTGCATGTCTGGAGTCCAGCGGGTTTGATATGGCCTATATGACTGAAGTCGATTCCACATGGAATGACGATCTTTTTGCCCAGATCATCTATCCGGAAACCCTGCTGTTCGGCAATATGCCGGCCCAGCTTTCCTGTATCGCCGATTCGGTATCTTCCAATGCAGGGTTGCCTCTTTCCCCTCTATACTGGTGCATTGGGTCAGAGGGGAGCACATACCCCATGAGCGGCAGCGTTAATGACGATAATCTGGTTCAGGCAAGTCTGGCCGTTGCATCACGGCTCATCTATAAAATGGCCCGGATCGGGGCGATCTGTGACGTTGGCTTGAATTATTGCACATGTATCCCCACACCGATCTGGGTAAAGCATAATTACCGGTTCAATCTTGCCAAGCCGGTCACCGGATTTCAATGCATTCCGCCGGGTCGTTCCGCTTTGTTTTGGGGTTCAGGGAAAAATCCCCCATTGCCCAATACCGGTGATTCTCCGGACAACTTCATGTATATCGTTTTTCGAAAGCGGGTTTGCTGTGCGTCATAAAAATTTGATTATATTGGCTCTTTTTCATATTGGACTCTCCTGTTTCTCGTTTATAAACCAACCAGTTGCAGCCGGGGACATGTCAGATGTCAAGGCGTTGATTGGCGCAGCAGAAAAACAGCAAATAACTGTCCCGGATATAAAAGACCAACCAAACGCCAAAGAAACGGCAGATGTTTTCACGTCCAAAGAATATCAAAAAAGGCTCCAGGAACAGATCAACGCGCTCAGGCCCCAGCTTTATCCGGATATTGAACCATCAGGTCCGCCTTCCATAAGCCGAAAAGACAATCAACAAAACGCATTTCTGATGCAGGATGAACGAATTTATCTGTTTGTGTCATCCTCCATGCCCCAATCCACCCTGAAAACCTATGCGGCGGATCTGGATAAGCTCAGAGATAAAAATATCATCATGGTCATGCGGGGGTTTGTAGGCGGAGTGCGAGTTATAAAACCCACATTGGCGTTCATTGACAGCGTTCTGATCAAAGACCAGAACTGCGATTCGGCAAACAGTAAATGCGACGCTTATCAAATAAATATCAACATCGACCCGGCACTGTTTTTAACATACGGCGTCCAGACCGTACCGGCGATTGTGTATGCGAGAGGGGTAAATGAAACAGAAATGGAAAAAGGCCAGGGCGCAACCGGCAGTGCGGCCTCAGATGCTTACATAATATCCGGTGATGTACCTTTTGAATATGCCCTGGCGGAAATTACGAAAGAATCCAAATCCAGTCAGATTGAAAACATTCTTAAAAAATTACGGAGGGGCTTTTATTGAAAAATTTGCTGGTATCCATTGCGGCAAGCGCTGTCATCACCATTGGCATGATCTGGGGTTATGATCAGAATTTTGCCGTCAAGATCGCTGTCATTGACATGGATGGCTACGTCAGCCTTTTAAAAACCGATTACACCCAGGGGAAACTATCCAAGGAAGCCCTGGATGCTGATTTGCAACGGTTAAGCCGTCAAATTCAAGAAAAATATTCTTCCAACACGATCCTGTTATTAAACGAGGTAGTGGTCAGTGGCAATGTGGCGAGCTTTGATCCGGATTCGCAGTCTGAATAGAAAGAAAATCATCTGCATTCTGGCTGGATATTTAAGCATTGCATATGCGGGGATCATTATTCCGGAAAGAATATCAATTTCGCCGACAGATTCCGTTGGGGCGCATGTGTTTTATTATAAACAGCATTTCAAGCGAACCGATATTCACAAAGACGCTCTGGCAGTGGTCCCGCTCTACACCCGGATACGGCCAAAGTGTTGGCCGTGTCTGGTCGTAAAATACATCAAATGCGATGCCGGGGACAAACTCGGAGTAACGCATCACGGAGAATTTTTCTGCAACAATGTTTATCTGGGAAGAGCCAAAACCCATTCCAGGGAAGGCGTGCCGGTCCAGAGATTTGAATACGACGGGATAATTCCGGAGGGAAAGTTTTTTGCCATGGGAAGCTGCATGGACAGCTATGACTCAAGATATATGGGACTGGAGGATAAAAGTGATATCAAAGCTGTTGCTGTGCCTCTTTTTTAGCGGGGTTGTTTTTGCTTTTCCTGCATGGGCAGCCCAGGAGCCCCAAGTCCCGATGGACGCAATTCATGAGGAGATAAAGAGCAATTCAGGGACAGTACAAGCAGCCGATAAAGAATCCGTATCATTTTATAAGGAGAAGAAGCAGGGCTGGTACTGGTATCAGAAAGACCCAGAAGAGAGAAAATTAAAAGAACAGCCCAAGCGAAAACTCCCCAGGCTGGAAGATTATACCAGCCAAGAATTGTGGGACATGTATCCGGATGATTTTCAGGAACTGTTGAACACCTTTATGAAAAAAGCGGTCCAGAGTCCGGATGAAAAGACCGTCATGGAGTATCTGATCATGCAGGATATCGCCCGGCGCAAGTCCCTGGCCTTTGCCAGCGTCATGTCCTATGTTGACCAGA
>PCSG01000176.1:6020-6786 GCA_002772195.1 Desulfobacterales bacterium CG23_combo_of_CG06-09_8_20_14_all_51_8
CAGTCGGCTGTGGTCGCCATTAGGGTTCGGGAGCAGGAAGAAACCATCGCAAGTGGCCGAAATCAATTTGCCCTGATCATGTTCACCCGGCCGGGATGTGAATTTTGTGAATCGCAGCAATCCATTCTGGAATTTTTCATCAACAAATACGGATGGCCGGTTAGAACCGTGGATATGGATGAGTATCCCAACATGGCCGCGAAATTTGACGTGACCATGACCCCGACCATTATCATGGTGGATAAAAACTCCGGAAAATCCATGCCCATATCCATCGGTGTGATTTCCATGTCGGACCTGGCCCTGAAACTGTATCGGAGTATTCGGTATATGCGGGGAGAGATCACCCCGCAACAATGGTTTATGCATGATTTTGAAAAAGGTAAAAGCAATGACCCGCTTAAATACACTGAGATTCAGTAAAAATTTTTCAAGCCCGGATTTCCGGATCGCTATTTTTTTATTACTGGCCTTATGTTTGGCTTTTAACGAAAAGGCCTATGCCTGGGACGAATCCGCATACAATGCCGGAAAATCCCTTGGCGCGGAAATGGATGGCAAGCTCAACAGCACGGATGATATTAAACAAAGAATCTCAATCCCCATGACATCAAATGAATCTTCCATGCGTACCTTGGATGACAGCAACGCATTCGACAGCCGGATTCAAGCACCGTCATCAAAAGCGTTTCTGGAGGTTTTAATTCAGCCGTCAGCCACCGGGGACATCACCAGTCTTTCTATTCATCAGGACACGAATTTTGAT
>PCSG01000114.1:0-958 GCA_002772195.1 Desulfobacterales bacterium CG23_combo_of_CG06-09_8_20_14_all_51_8
CCTTTGCGGAGGGGTTGCTTCGGGGCATCCTGAGCCGCCACCAGGGGGAAAAATCCTTCCAAAAGCATTTCTTCAAGGACGGAACGCTCGAGCCGGGCGGTCATGGTGCCGCCGATCAGACGGCTGCCCTCGCCCATCAGGGTGATGGTTTCAGCGTCCTTGTTGTCATCCAGAAGAGTTTCCTTGGCCTGGCGACATAAATGGCAAAGAGTTTTCCAGCGATCCGAACTCAAATGCCCGGCGTGCTGAAACTGTTTTTCAATATACCGGGCCAGGGCCAGGTCGATATTATCGCCCCCCAGAATCAGATGATCCCCCACGGCAATGCGTTCAAACCGGGGGGTGCCGTCGGTTTCTTGCAGCGTGATCAGTGTAAAATCACTGGTGCCTCCCCCCACATCACAGACCAGCACCAGTTCGCCGGGCCGGATAAACTCCTGCCAGTTCTTCTCATGACGGATCAGCCAGCTGTAAAATGCCGCCAGCGGTTCTTCCAGCAGGGTGACATGGGGAATGCCCGCCAGCCGGGCCGCCTCGATGGTCAGGTCCCGGGCCACTTCATCAAAAGATGCGGGCACCGTGATAATGACGGTCTGATTCTCCAGAAACAGTTCGTCATCTTCACCCCTGAAGCTGTTCCAGGCCATGCGGATATGCTTGAGATAGGCAGCGGTGGCCTGGACCGGCGATATTTTAAACACGTCTTCGCCCGAGCCCCAAGGAAGGATTTTTGCGTGCCGGTCAACATTGCTGTGACACAGCCAGCTTTTGGCCGAAGAAACCAGGCGGGCCGGAATTTTCGCCCCATGGTCCCGGGCAAACGTTCCCACAAAATTATTATCTTCCCGGAGCCATGGCAGACGGATAGCTTCTTCGGAAATATCATATTTTCCGGGAATATAACAAAACGACGGCAGCACGTTCAGGGCCGAAACTTCTCCGGCGCCGGTGAGCTGCG
>PCSG01000114.1:1043-2040 GCA_002772195.1 Desulfobacterales bacterium CG23_combo_of_CG06-09_8_20_14_all_51_8
ATCAATACCGATGATAAATTTCATATTTTTAAACGCCTGTCCCGTCCTGCTCCCGAACATTAAATTCCAGTTTCCATTTCCGATCGTCTTCCGCGGAAACACACCATAGTTCCAGCGTGCCGATTTCCGTCACGCGGATTTGTAAAGTAACGCGCACTACCTGTCCGGATTCTCCATCCAGTGTCGTTTCCAGGGAAGCAATCTCTTCGATGTCACCCTGCCAGTCTTCAACAATTTCACCCGCACTGTCATTTTTGCGGATCGAAGAGCCCAAAAATTCAAACCGGACCGGTTCACCCACGGCCAGAACAAATTCCTGACTTTTAAGACGGATATCCGTCCCCTCTTCCGTGCTGAACGGCGCCACGCACAGGGCTTTTACCGGAGCGGGCATTCCGGGAACCGCCGGCATGGATGCCGCGATGCCGATATAATAAGAGCGGCCCAGTCCGCCCCGGATCCGAACTCCGCGACCCCGTCGGGCCAGCCCGTAACAGGCGGCCCCCCGGGCCACGGCCAGATCGAAATCGTCTGTTCTGATTTCCCTCACCGGCCGGGATCCGTCGCCTGCCCCCCAGGAATCCAGAATAGCGATAACGCGCTGCCGGACTTTTTCCGGCTTCATCACTCCGCCGTTGAACAGCACCGCCGTCGGCACCAGAGACTCGGAACCCGTGACGGCTTTTTGCTGATTTAAAAATTTGGCCAGATGGCGGGTAATGGCCGGATCAGATTCATAGGAAAGGCCGACTTCCTGAAGCCCGATTCTGGGACTTTTTATGGGAGAAGCAGAAAGCTCGCAAACAGGAAAAAATCCGTCCAGAATGGTGCTTTCAATTTCATGTTTGGAAACGGATGATTTGAGAGTACCCCCGATCAGACGGGTTCCCCGGCCCAGGATGGTGACGGGATGCGCTTCGGCATTCGGATCGGACAACACCGCTTCCTTGGCTTTCCGGCACCCGTGGACAAGGCCGCGCATCTGCCATGCATCCAG
>PCSG01000114.1:2212-3045 GCA_002772195.1 Desulfobacterales bacterium CG23_combo_of_CG06-09_8_20_14_all_51_8
CAGACCAGGACCCGGTCCCCTTTTTTGACCTGCTTTCGCCACTGGTCTTTTGACGCTTCAATCCAGGAATAAAACGCGGCCTGGGGTTCTTCCAGCAGGGTGACATGTGAAAAACCGGCCTGTTGGGCCGCCTGAAGGGTCAACTCCCGGGCCACCGCATCAAAGGAGGCCGGGACCGTCAGAAAAACATCCTGATTTTCTATTTTTCGTTCCATGTTTCCGGGGGCCATGACATGATTCCAGCTGTCCCGGATATGCCCTAAAATCAGGGCGGATGATGCCACCGGCGACATTTTTACAACATCCGCAGGCCCTTCCCAGGGCAGCACCGCTTTGTTCCGGTCGATCATGGTATTGCACAGCCAGGACTTGCTCGAAGCAATCAGGCGCTGGGGCACTTCGGCCCCCCGTTCCCTCGCAAACTCGCCCACCAGGGTCTGGTTTTCCGGATTCCAGGGCAGGGATAGAGCTGCCCCCGATGCCTCAGGCTCAACCGGAAGGAAAATAAAAGACGGCAGAATCTGACGATTTTCCACCACCCCATGGCTGACCATCTGCGGAATTTGCAAAATTTTGATTGCCGGGGGCTGGTCCCCGGAGATGTCTGTTTCCGTGTATGCGACAACACTGTTAGTGGTTCCCAGATCAATACCAATAATAAATTCGGGATTCGACACGCTGGCGACTCCTGCGATGTTAAAAAAATTTAAAATTTATCCGATTTCCACTTCCGCCGGCGCGATAATGCTTAAATCCCGGACCGGAGTCAACGTGGGAAGCTCCAGGCGGCCGGCCCGCCATCCCCGGTGCCGAAGAGTGCCGCGAAACGGTGG
>PCSG01000114.1:3065-3139 GCA_002772195.1 Desulfobacterales bacterium CG23_combo_of_CG06-09_8_20_14_all_51_8
TCAGCTTGATGGCGTTGGGATCAAAATCCGCCGGCACCGTAATCGTGTCCCCCTCATTTTGATCCATCACCGGT
>PCSG01000070.1:0-1546 GCA_002772195.1 Desulfobacterales bacterium CG23_combo_of_CG06-09_8_20_14_all_51_8
TACAAATTTTTGTACAAAAAAATAAATTATATTATTATCAAATGGTTAAATCGATCTTGGGGCTAATCCGAGGGGAAGATCCGGTACAAGCACCCGGCCTATGTTAAAATGATGACCGAGCTGCCGTTGACAGCGACAATGAAAATCAAGAAAGCCGAACTCAAGGATAAATATGTCAGCTTTGATAATTGAAGAAACCGGATGGCGTACCCGGGTGTCTAAGCTTTTGGGCACCCGTTTTCCGATCATCCTGGGACCCATGCGCCTGATCACCCTGGGGGCAATGGCAGCGGAAGTGGCCAATTGCGGCGGATTAGGAGTTATCGCCGCGTCCGGCCTCTCAGCCGAACGTCTCAGAGCCGAGATTGAAATCGCGCTATCGCAAACAAAGGGTCCCCTGGCGATTAATATTCCGATTTATCGCTCAAATGCCCTTGAAGCCCTGGAAATTGCCATTGAAATGGGAATCAAGACGATTTACACATCCGCGGGCAATCCGGCCAATATGATTAAACGAATCCGGAAAGCCGGGCTTTCCATGATTCATAAAGTCTCAAATGAGAAAACAGCCCTTAAAGCGCAATCTGCCGGCGTTGATGCGGTAGTCGCCATGGGGTTTGAAGCCGGCGGGCATGTGGGACGGGAAAAGATTACGACCATGTGTTTAATCCCCCGATTGGCGGATATTTTATCCATTCCGGTGATTGCGGCCGGCGGTATCGCGGATGCACGGGGGACAGCCGCGGCGTTTGCGCTGGGCGCCGATGGGGTTGAAATCGGGACCCGGTTTGTCGCCTCCGCCGAGTGTCCCGTGCCGGATTTTTTTAAGGCGGCTGTGCAATCCGCAGACAGCGAAGCAACGCTCTTATTAGGCAAAGATGAAATGCCCATCCGGGTCCTTAAAAATCAGGTGACACTGGAAGTTTCGAAAATGATGGATGATAAGGCGGATAAAGTCATGGCGCGATCCGGGGAGGCGAACTATGTACAGGACGGAGGCGATAAAGACACGGCTGTCATGCCCTGCGGTCAGATCGCCGGTGTTGTGAGTCGATCCATGAAAATACGGGACATCTTTTCGGAAATTATTTCTGAATCCATGAGGGTCTCTCAAAGAATCCAGCAGATTTTATCATTAGATGGACAGGAACCAAAATGAACCTGGAACATATTCTCTATGAGCAAAAGAGAAAAGTCGTCTGGATTACGTTGAACCGGCCGGAGCGGTATAATGCCTTCGGCGGCCTGATGCGTCAAGAACTGCTTGAAGCCCTGAAAACAGCCGCAGCAGATGACAGCGCTCGGGTGGTGGTGATTACGGGAAACGGGAAAGCCTTTTGCACGGGCGGGGATGTCAAAGAATTTGCATCCGGCGAAACAAAAGCCCTTTCGCAAACCATATCCGCAAAACGTCACGCCATGTGCGAATCAGTGTTAACTATCAATCAGATGGAAAAGCCCGTCATCGCAGCAGTCAATGGCGTGGCGGCCGGCGGCGGGTGCAATCTGGCATTGGCATGCGATATCCGAATCGCAAGCGATCTGG
>PCSG01000070.1:1673-2244 GCA_002772195.1 Desulfobacterales bacterium CG23_combo_of_CG06-09_8_20_14_all_51_8
GGTCGAATTCACTTGGATCTGTTTTTATGGGTAAGGAGATTTCTGAATGAATGATTTGTTGCAAAAACGTCTGGTGGAACTGGATGCCGTCCGGAAAAAAACGCTGCTGGGGGGCGGGCAGGCCAAAATTGACCAGCAGCACGCCCAGGGGAAAATGACAGCCCGGGAGCGCATTTCCTGCCTGCTCGATCCGGACAGTTTTCGGGAAAGCAATATGCTGGCGGCCCATGCTGTGGATATGCCCTGCGACGGCCTGGTTTGCGGCAGCGGGACCATCGACGGCCGCCGGGTGTTTGTCTATTCGCAGGACCGCACTGTCCGGGGCGGGTCCGTGGGCGTGGAGCATGGGTATAAGATGTACCGGACCATTGAGCGGGCTCTGGAGATGCGGTCGCCGCTCATCGGGCTGCATGATTCGCCCGGCGCGCGCCTTCCCAATTCCGAAGAGCTGGAATGGATGGGGCAGCGGAAACGATCCATTTTTTCCAATATTTCAGAAAAGCACGGCGGGTCCGTTTTCTATCCCAACCCCCATGGCTCGGGCGTGATTCCCCAGATATCCGCCATTGTC
>PCSG01000070.1:2286-3073 GCA_002772195.1 Desulfobacterales bacterium CG23_combo_of_CG06-09_8_20_14_all_51_8
GATTTTGTGTTTATGGCGGACCGGACCAGCCACATGTTCATCACCGGCCCCATGGTGGTGAAAATGGTCACCGGTGAAGACGTTTCCATGGAAGACTTAGGCGGCGCGGAAGTCCATGCCAGGGTCACGGGATGCTGCGATTTCAGGATGCCGGATGAACGGAAGCTGTTTTCGGAAATCCGGCGGCTGTTAAGTTTTCTGCCCGTGAACTGCGACGAGAAGCCGCCCGAGTATCCTATCGCGGATGATCCCGACCGGTTGTGCCTGGAACTCAACGACCTTATGCCGTCTTCCCCGAACAAGGCGTTTGACATGCATCGGGTCATTGAAAGCATCGTGGACAAAGGGGATTTTCTGGAGGTGAAAAAAGAATTCGCCGGGGAAATTATTGTGGGATTTGGGCGATTAAACGGAAAAACCGTCGGCATTGTCGCCAATCAGCCCATGGTCAAGGCCGGGTCCCTCACGGTGGACAGTTCCGACAAGCAGGCCCGGTTTATCCGTTTCTGCGACTGTTTCAACATTCCCATCGCCTTGCTCGTAGATACCCCGGCCTATATGCCCGGATCCGACCAGGAGCATGCGGGCATCATCCGCCACGGGGCGAAAGTGCTTTTCGCCCTGTGCGAAGCCACGGTGCCGCGGGTCGTGATCGTGCTTCGAAAGGCCTATGGCGGCGGGAATCTGGGCATGGGGGTCCTGCCGGGCCTTGGCAGCGACATGGTGCTGTACTGGCCGATCATGGAAACCGGCATTCTGGGGGCCGACCAGTCGGTGATGCTGCTCT
>PCSG01000070.1:3093-3267 GCA_002772195.1 Desulfobacterales bacterium CG23_combo_of_CG06-09_8_20_14_all_51_8
GCCACCCCGGGGTGGCTGGACAAAAAACTGGCCGACTACCGGGAAACCTATGCCAACCCCATTTTTGATGTGTCCTCCAATATTCATGTGGAGGATGTGGTGGCCCCGGCGGAAACCCGTCGCTATCTGATCCGCGCGTTTTCTATGCTGGAGGGGAAAAAAATCACCCGCATG
>PCSG01000032.1:0-1488 GCA_002772195.1 Desulfobacterales bacterium CG23_combo_of_CG06-09_8_20_14_all_51_8
ATTTAATTTTTTTTCATTTAACATTTAAGGATTATATCCTGGGCACTTTCAGCAAGTCCTTTGGGGCATCCGGCGGTTTTATCGCGGCATCCAAAGCGGCCGTTGATGAATTGCGGCAGCAGTCCAGCCCGTACATGTTTTCCGCCAGCCTCCCGCCGGCGGTGGTGGCGACGGTCCGGCATATTCTGGGGGTGTTGCGCAAAGATGATTGCCGGGTGAAACAACTCTGGGAAAATATCGATTATTTCAGGTCCTGTGCGTCGGATCTGGGGCTCCCGGTCATGGCGTCGGATTCGGCGATTTTTCCGGTTCGGGTGAGCCGGGATGAAAAAGCCTTGGACTGCGCCCGCCGACTGGTGGCGGAAAAGGGAATTTTCGTGTTGCCGGTGATCTATCCGGTGGTGCCGCAAAACAAGGCCCGGATGCGGGTGTCCATCAACGCCGGGCATTCCCGTGAAGACATCAGCCGGCTGGCCGAATCCCTGGCGGAAATTTTAGCGCTTGGTCGTGGATGATTTTCCCCTGGAGTATGGTAGATTTTAGCGTGGAGCACTCTGGTAAGGTATCAGCGGGCGGGCGTTTTTTTGCTCTCCGCTGAAAGCCATAGTTTTAACGCTCTCTTCCTTCTCGAATAATGTCTACTATTTCTTTTGTGGTTATTTTCGCTCTAATTGTTGGAACGTCTAAAGGGGAGGAAGCTATCTTTTCAGGAACCAGAGAGAATGTTCTTCCGTCCTTTCTCCGGATTAAAACTTTGCCGGTATTTTCTGCCTGCTCAAGGACCAAAGCAAGTTTTTGCCGGGCTTCTGAATAGGTATACACCTGCATTTTAAACCTCCAGGGTTTCGATGTTGAGTTTCTGAGCGGATGCCTTCAATCTCAGATCCAAGGTCAATAAAGGCGCCTTATATCGAATAGCACAATCCAGGAGATAAGCATCATATGCATACATATCGGATTGTTTTGACAATTTGAGCGCCATTATGAAATCCGATTCGATATACCGGAGGGGAATGCTTTTAAAAATTGATAGTCCCCTTTCAGCTTCCGCAAGTGTCAATCTTTTTTGTTTGAACATTGCCGAAAATGCATTACAGATTTCCCAGGGAATCGAGCCGGGGCCAATAAGCGTATTTCCAGTTGTCGCTTTGATAATACGGTTGCGTTCAGGTTCCCCAACAATCACCGCAATTAATGCGGATGTGTCTATAACAATATCCATTTCCCCCTCCGAAATTTATCAATATGACAATTGTACAATAGATTAACAATTTGTCAATATCAGATAATCCCAGATAATCCCAGGAGGACCTGGGCCGCATCACACTTGCGTCCTGATAAAAAATCCCGTATAAGCCCCCTATGAAAGAAGTAACCCGGACATTCATCAACACCCCCCTTGCCATCGGCAACCGCCGGATTCCCTCGCGTCTGATCTTGGCGCCCATGGCGGGCCTGACCCATGTGGCCTTTCGGGAGCTCTTGGAC
>PCSG01000032.1:1529-4764 GCA_002772195.1 Desulfobacterales bacterium CG23_combo_of_CG06-09_8_20_14_all_51_8
GCCCAACGAAAACCGCCAGGTGTCGACTGTGTTCCGGTGGCGGGATGCGGAGCTGCCCCGCCTGGTCTGCCAGATTTCCGGGTCAAACCCGGCGGAAATGGCTGCCGCGGCTCGGCGGGTGGAAGCCGAGGGGTTTTTCGGGGTGGATCTCAATTTCGGATGTTCCGTGGCCGCCGTATGCCGAAAAAACTCCGGGGCCGCGCTGCTGAAGGTCCCGGATCTGGCCGCACGAATTGTTGACGCGGTGCGCCGGGCCGTCGCCATTCCATTAACAGTAAAATTTAGGACCGGGTGGGAGGATCGCCCTGAACTGGCCGTGGACCTGGCCCGCCGGTTTGCGGATGCCGGGGCCGACGCCCTGATTTTTCATCCCCGGGTGGCCCCGGACCGCCGGTCCCGGCCCCCGAAATGGAACTATATCCGGCTGGTCAAGCAGGCGGTGACGGTTCCGGTGTTCGGCAACGGCGAGGTGTTTACAGAAGAAGATTGCGAACGAATGATCGACGCCACCGGGTGCGACGGCGTGTCTCTGGGCCGCATCGCCATCGCCCGGCCCTGGGTGTTTTTCGAATGGGGCGGCGGACGGATCATGGACAAAGAAATTTACCGCACGGTCATGAAGCAGATGATGACCCTGCTGTCGGCTCATTATGCGCCGGTGACGGCCGTCCGGAAATTTAAGAAAATGGCCGTATATCATGCCGCTGTTTTCCGGTTCGGCCATGCTTTTTTTAAAACGATTTTCCGGGCCGCGGATGCGCCGGCAATCATGGCCGCCATTGACGCGTTTTTCGATAAGGATCCGGAACTGTCCGGCCGGCCTAATTTAAACCTGTTTTGTTGAATCATCTTTCATACGGCCCGGAAAACGCAAAATTCCAAAAATTCTTTACATTTTGGGGAACCTGTGGATATAGCTAGCGCCATGTATCGACGCAGTTATTTTGATTCGGATCTTCAACATATGGAAACCGCAGGCTCCATTCGCGAGGCCTTTGAAAAACGGGAGGCCTCTTTTATCTCGCCCTATGGGATGCGGTCCTGCGATTCCCGGGGCCGGGCCCGGACGGAAGACCCCTGTCCGGTGCGCACCGTGTACCAGCAGGACCGGGACCGGATTGTTTATTCCAATGCGTTCCGCCGGTTAAAGCACAAAACCCAGGTGTTTCTGTCGCCCCTGGGAGATCACTACCGCACCCGCCTGACCCATACCCTGGAAGTGGCGGAGGTGGCCCGGACCATCAGCCGGGCCATGCGCCTGAATGAAGATCTCACCGAAGCCATCGCCCTGGCCCATGATCTGGGGCACACGCCTTTTGGCCACAGCGGCGAGACCGCCTTGAAAGAAATTTTTTCTCCGGATTTTTCCCACAATATCCAGAGCCTCCGGGTGGTGGATATCCTGGAGCGAAACGGCCGGGGGCTCAATCTGACCTATGAGGTCCGTGATGGAATTGTAAAACATTCCAAGGGATTTGGAAATATCCTGCCCGCGAGGGAAGATGAAACAGCCTGCACCGTGGAAGGCCAGGTGGTTCGGGTGGCCGACATTATCGCCTATTTGAACCATGATCTGGATGACGCCATCCGAAGCGGAGTCATCACCTGTGACCAGGTGCCCCCATCCTGTTCAGATGTGCTGGGGGATTCCCATTCCCAGCGGGCCACCACCATGATCCGGGACTTGATTTTTTCAAGCTGCATCAACAACGGCCAGGTGGAGCTGCGGTTCAGCCCGGAGGTGTTTACGGCCATGGCGCATCTGCGGGAGTTCCTCTACGACAATGTATACCGGTCCGAGAGGGTGCATGCGGAATTTGTCAAAGCCAAAAAAATGATTTCCGAAATCTACGCCTATTTTCTGGAACATCCGGAGGCCCTGGGCGCCCGGCTCAAGGCCATGGAACTGGAAGTGGTCAATCCGAAAAAGGTGCCCATCGAACGCATTGTCTGTGATTTTATCGCCAGCATCACCGACCGGTATATTCTCACTCTCTACCACGAAATTTTCGTTCCCGCCCCCCTGGTATAAAGGAGCCTGCCTTTTTGATCGTTTTTTCAGACCTGTCTGCGTTATTCTGCGATATCCGCCATGAGGTTAAGGACTTGTTCGACCGCATGGACCAGGCCTATGAAACCGCCGCCGCCGGATACGGGTTTGTCTGTTCGGGGTGCGCGGACAATTGCTGCCTCACCCGGTTCTATCACCACACCCTGATTGAATTCTGCTATCTGCATTCGGGGTTTGCGGACCTTGCGCCGGAACGCCAGGCATCCATCCGGGATGAGGCGGCGGCTGTCACGGCTGCCGTGGCGAAAGATGAGGCCCTGGGCCGGATGCCTCATGCCATGTGTCCGTTAAACACGGGCGGGCGGTGTGTGCTTTATGCCTATCGGCCCATGATCTGCCGGCTCCACGGCATTCCCCACACCTTCGTCCATCCAATCCAGGGTAAAATTTTCGGGCCGGGGTGCCATGAATTTGACAATCGCTGCGGGACCGCTGGCGGTCACCCTTTGGACCGGACTCTGTTTTACCGGGAAATGGCCCGGATCGAGCAGCGATTTCGGCAAAGGGCCGGGGTGACGGAAAAAATCAAAAAAACCGTGGCCCAAATGCTGGCGGCGGCCGGGGAAAGATTGTCATGAAGCTCGTTGAAACCGATAACCTGTCTGACGTCCGAGGCCGGATGCTTAAGGATACGGACACCTTTGCGTTCCGGTGTCATCCGGCGCTCAGTTGTTTCAACCAGTGCTGCCGCAACCTCAATTTTTATCTGAACCCCTATGACATCATCCGGTTAAAGCAGAATTTGCGGATTTCATCCGATGCCTTCATAGACAATTATACGGATATTGTCCTGCGGCCCGGCCATTATTTTCCGGATGTCCTGCTGCGCATGGCGGATAATGCGGAAAAGACCTGCCCGTTTCTGACGAACAGCGGGTGCCGGGTATACGCTGACCGGCCCCATACCTGCCGGGCCTTTCCCGTGGAGCATGGCCTGTATGTGGATGCGGGAAAAAACGCCGCACAACTGGTGCATTTTTTCCGGCCCCCGGAGTTTTGCGAGGGCCGCCATGAAAGCACGGTCTGGACTTTGAAAACCTGGGAGGCGGACCAGGAGGCGGCCTTTTATAACCAGATGACCGCAGCCTGGGCGGGCGTGATGCGGCTGTTTCAGGCGGACCCGTTTGACGGGCAGGGGCCGGAGGGGCAAAAAGGCCGGATGGC
>PCSG01000184.1:0-1685 GCA_002772195.1 Desulfobacterales bacterium CG23_combo_of_CG06-09_8_20_14_all_51_8
TTGAATGCCAATAAATTCGGGCTTTGGCGATGATTTTAAAAATAACTTATTGAAATTATATATAAATTTTTTTACTTAATCGAAGTGGATAACCAGATTGTTTTAATATCTTTTTTCCCGCTCATTTGGTAGACGGCATATCTATGAGTTCATTTTTGTCATGAGCCGCATGATGAAAAACAGCATGATTGTAACATAGCCCGGCGCTACAGATTTTACAATATAATGAATATTTCTCCTGTCGATGCCCATGTCTATTGAACAATTTTAAAATACACATTGTCTTTTTGGGTTCCATCAACAAAGAGGACGGCTTGAAAACTTCCGGTTGATGAAAGTTTCCACCGCCATATTTTGTGCTTGTTCTCAGGAATATAATCGACTAACTCGAACAGCACTTCTCCGGAAGAAGAGGATATTATTTTTATGGTAACGACATTACCGCCATATCCTTTAACAATGATGGCCATGTCTTCCTTTAGCGAAAACAACTCGGTCGGCTGAAAACGGCTGTGTTCTAAATCGGTTACCCGGTAAGTGCAAATTCCGATATCGTCAGGGGATTTATTTTTATTTTGAGAAAGATTGCCTTGAAGAATATTTTTGTTGGTTTTAGCGGCTTTGGGTGCTGCCGGTTGAGATCTTATATAGTTGATCGTCAAATAATCTGAAATCGATGAAAGTCCGGCCTTGTCAGTGGCTCTGGCGTATATGTTATATGCGGTGCGAGCGGTTGCCGGCCTAAAAGAATAGTCCCAATGGCCATCCTTGAAAGAGTCAACTCGGCAATATGTCAAGCCGCCATCCGTACTGATTTCAACAGACACGATCCCGGAGAGATCATCAGAAGCCGTCCCACGAATCAATATCGGGGATGTTTTGAAAGACGAGTTATTTGTCGGTTCAGTTATCTGAACTTCCGGGGAGTTGTTATCCACGAAAACAAGGTTGGATTTGTTTTCCGCCGACCGGCTGTCTTCGGGGTCACGAACGACTAATTTGAGGAGGACGGCATCGGCCCCCCGAAAAGAACCCACAAAAACAGAACCCTTGATATCAAAGGTGTCCGGGTCAATCTGAATGCCTTTTGAAATATCTCTGATAAACCGTTCCTGGTTATCTTCAAGATGGGCGGAAACGAGGATTGCCGGAGAAGTCGCGGAGCCAGTGATTGTCAGGATGTTTCCATTGTGAGCATATTGTCCCTGTCCATCCGGTGCTGCGAGAAAAAGATTTCTAATGGCAAGCGGCGGCTTTTGCTTTAACTGATGATCAAGTGAAGCAATATTTTCAGAAATTTCAGGCGCCGGAGTCTCTATAACCAGTCTGGCGGCAGAAGAAACAACATGGGAGAAATCGTTACGGACCTCGCATGTGTAGACCCCTTCGTCATCCTTTTGAGCGGATGCGATGGTGAAATTATCAGCGGTCGCTCCTGCGATATCAATGCCGTCTTTTTTCCACTGAAAGGATAAAGGGGGAGTCCCCGAAGCGCTGACGGAAAAGGTGACGGATTTACCGGGATTAATTGTCTGAGACGCGGGGTGGCGCGTAACTTCCGGCGGTAACTGGACAATCAACTTGGCCTTAGCGGAAATATCATCCGGCGGGGCGGTAACAGAAAGTTGTGCCGCATCGGATTCAACACTTCCGGCGGCATTGGTGATCCGGCAACAGAAAACGCC
>PCSG01000184.1:1749-1929 GCA_002772195.1 Desulfobacterales bacterium CG23_combo_of_CG06-09_8_20_14_all_51_8
CATCGGATGGCGGGTAACTTCCGGCGGGGCGGTAACATACAGTTGGGCTGCATCGGATTCAACACTTCCGGCATCATTGGTAATCCTGCAACTGAAAACGCCTTCATCGTTTTCGGAAACCGAATGGATGGTAAATGTTTCAGATGTTTGCCCGTCAATCATTGTGCCGTCTTTCAGCCA
>PCSG01000184.1:1945-9580 GCA_002772195.1 Desulfobacterales bacterium CG23_combo_of_CG06-09_8_20_14_all_51_8
GGAGTCCCCGAAGCGCTCACGGAAAAGGTGACGGATTTGCCGGGATTAGTTGTCTGAGACACCGGGTGGCGCGTAACTTTCGGCGGGGCGGTAACAGAAAGTTGTGCGGCATCGGATTCAACACTTCCGGCGTCGTTGGTGATCCTGCAAGTGAAAACGCCTTTATTTTTTTCGGAAACCGAATCAATCGTCAATGTTTCAGCCGTTTGTCCGTCAATGTGGTTGCCGTCTTTCAGCCACTGAAAGGATAAGGGGGGCGTTCCCGAAGCGCTGACGGAAAACGCAGCAGGCATTCCCACGTCTATTTTCTGGGGCTTGGGCTGGCAGGTTATCTGCGGCGGAAAAAGGACAACCAACATGGCCTCAGCGGACATATCATTTGAAAAATCATTTTTAACTTCGCATACGTAGACGCCAGCATCTTTTTCTTGAACAGACTTAATGGTGAATCTATTGGAAGTCGCGCCCTGAATATCCATGTGGTTTTTTTTCCACTGAAAAGAAATGGGGGGGGTTCCGGCTGCTGTCACGGAAAAGGTAACGGACTCCCCCTGTGTTTTTGACATGGACTCGGGCTGGGTTGTGATCACCGCAGGTTCGCTGACGCTGAGTATGGCGGCAACGGCTTCTACACTTCCGTTATCATCGGTAACCCGGCATGTAAAAACTCCCTCGTCGGTTTTGGAAACCGAATCAATGGTAAGGGTTTCAGCCGTTTGCCCATCCATTTTCTTGCCGTCTTTCAGCCACTGAAAGGATAAAGGGGGCGTTCCCGAAGCGCTGACGGAAAAGGTGACTGAGTCGCCGGGATTTTTTTTCTGAGACACCGGATGTTGAGTGATAACAGGTGGATTTGGTCGGGCCGGTGTTTGGATTTGATCCGGTGGCAAGTCATTTGATTGAATTTGATCATCAATCTTTATCTCAAAGGCTTCAGCAGGCATGTTTTCGGAAAATTCAGGATCAAGCAAAGACAGGGCTGGGGGCGCATAGATAACATTTAAATAGGGTTTGAATGTTAAATTTTCTCGCGAATAAAATCTTATATAATCGTCAAATTCTTTAGAATCGGTTTTTAATACAACGCCGTAATTCGGGCTCCCGTTCACCCATGATTGGACCATATCGGTGATGTTCCAATAATATGAATCCGGGGAAGAATCCGGTATCCCGGCGGTAAATGATGATGTGTGAATTTGAGCGTCTTTATCGTCCACCTGGGACCAGTTTAAGCTGGATTCATCCCAATGGCTCGGCGCTGAGTAGGCTTCAATGGATGGATGATTCAAGGATGTGTTTTCATCCAAGGCATAAACATAAAGAGATGCTTCGATTACTTCGGCATTTTTAGGAATTTCTGAAACATCAAATTTGATAACGCTTCTGACGCCGCCAAAATTATCTTCTTTCTGAAATCTGACGTAAAGTTCTGAGTAATTACCTGAATTTATTTTGCTTTTTTCGTAGACAAATGCATCTATTTCCGGATAATAATATCTATTTTCCGAAAACAGCTCAAGGCAGCGGCAGTCATGCGGGAAAAACAACAAAAAAAATAAAATATGGATAACTAATGATTTTTTCAGCATTTTCAAACTTTAAAGGCGATTCGGTGCGCTTCATATATCATTGGGTAATATGGAGCAATCCAGATATACCGTCAAGAAAATATCGATTTTAAGCCGGGGCGCTGGCGATTAGATAAACCATAGAGTTTCTTTGATGATGTGCGGCGATGATGTGCGACGGTTCAAAAACGGCAAGTTTTAATGTTGGAACGGTTTTTAATCACTTGATTTTTCAGCCGATGGAAAATCGCTCGACCTCCCGGGCGCCGGTATCAAAGATGCAGAACCCCGGCTCTCCGTCTTTCCCCATGATTTCTCCGGGATTCAGCGCCATTGTTTTTCCGATGTGCTTGAGGGCGTATTGGTGGGAATGGCCAAAGCAGACCAGATTATATTTTCCGGTGGCGGCGAGCCCTTCTGCCACGGGCCATTCATGGGTGAAGGCGATGCGGCACCCATCCGCCGTAAGTTCTCCGATGATGGGGTAAAGGGTGATGAGACCCCGGCTTTCCATGGCGAATCGGGTGAGCAGGGCCTTGTCCCCGTCGTTGTTGCCGAATACGCAGAGAACCGCAATGCCCGCCTGTTCCAGTTCCTTGAACATGAACGGCGCGACAAAATCCCCGCAGTGAATGATCTTTTCGCAGCCCTCCGCTTTTATAACAACCAGGGCTTTTCTCAAGTTCCAGATATGGTCATGGCTGTCAC
Organism: Desulfobacterales bacterium CG23_combo_of_CG06-09_8_20_14_all_51_8; assembly: GCA_002772195.1. Lineage (GTDB taxonomy): Bacteria > Desulfobacterota > Desulfobacteria > Desulfobacterales > Desulfosalsimonadaceae > SURF-3. Next base: position 4,222 of record PCSG01000184.1, read on the forward strand.
TCATGACGGCGATTTTCATAGGGCGCCTCCTCGCAATTCTTTGAGTTGTTTTTTTAAATGACGGCTTCTATGATACCCGGCATGAGCGGAAAACAAAACCATAAATTGACGTCGGAAGAGACACCTGAGGGCCGATCCTTGAAAATAAATACTTCGAGTGCGGCCCTTTATCGTCGGATGGTCCTTCTGGGATGTCTGGCCATTTTTGCCTCCGCCGGGTGCTTTTACATGTCCACGGTCATCGTACGCTGGGCCCGGGCAGAGGTCGTCATTGACGCCGCCTATTTTGTCTTTTTCCGGTTTGTTCTGGGATTTTTGGTGGTCATGGGGGTCCTGGCGATTCAGCGCCGGTGGCTGACCCCCGGCCGTCTGGACCTGGTGATCGGCCGGACCGTGTTCAACTGCATCGCCGTGTTCTGTTTTTACCGGGCCGTGACCGCCACCTCTCTTGCCGAAGCCAATATCCTGAATATGACCTATCCGATATTTCTGGCGATTCTGTCCTGGGTGGTTTTAAAGGAGCAGCGGGATCGGGTGGCGGTGCTCATGGTGGGGGTGGCCTTCGGCGGCATCTGGCTGATTCTGGTTCCCGGGAAAATCACGCCGGACCTTCAGAATCTCTGGGGGCTGGCGTCGGGTATCTCTGCATCCGTAGCCATTTTGTACTTAAACATCAGCCGGCGCTACCATGACACGGAAACCGTTCTCTTCTATGTGTTCGGCCTGGGCGGGGTGCTGATTTACGCCGTGTTTTTTGATCGGATCTTCTGGCCGAATGATGCGGAATTCCGGTATCTGTTCCTATGCGGGGCTTTCGGCGTGGCGGGTCAGTATCTCCTGACCTTCGGGTTTCGATATGTCACGGCCGTGGAGGGGTCTATTATCTCGTCCACCCGGATTCTCATGGCCGCGATCCTGGGCCCCTGGATCGCCCTGGACCCGCCCCTGACATTTGCCGGATGGGCAGGGGCTTTGCTGATTTTTCTGGCCAACGGGGTTCTGGCGGTGCGGAAGGCGAGGGAATGAACTGATGCTTCTTGTGATTTCAGGCGTCATTTCACAAATATCAGAGGAGAATCCGCATGATTGAGAAAAAGCATATCGCTTCCCCGCCGCATGAAAATGCGGAACTGAAGCTGGCCAGGGAATATGTGGAATACACGGGAAATCATATTTTTCTCACAGGTAAAGCAGGCACCGGCAAAACCACCTTTCTGCATCATCTGAAGGGGAATACCGCAAAACGAATGATCATCACCGCCCCGACCGGGGTGGCGGCCATCAATGCCGGCGGTGTCACCCTCCATTCTTTTTTTCAGTTGCCCTTCGGCCCGTTCATTCCAGACAGCGAGGTCCATGGAAAGAACCGGCAGGGGGTGTTCCGGTTCAGCAAGTTGAAAAAGCAGATTATCCGGAATCTTGACCTGCTGGTGATTGACGAGATCAGCATGGTGAGGGCCGATCTGCTCGACGCCGTGGATGCGGTTCTGCGGCAGCACCGCCGGAATAATTTACCCTTTGGCGGCGTGCAGTTGCTCATGATCGGCGATCTGCATCAGCTTTCTCCGGTTGCCAAGCAGGAGGATTGGCGGCTTTTACAACAATATTATGGCTCGGTTTATTTTTTCAGCAGCCATGCCCTGGCCCGGACGGAATGGCTCACCATTGAATTAAAGCATATTTACCGTCAATCCGATCCCCGGTTTATCGAATTGCTGAACCGGGTCCGCGACAACCGGCTGGATGCAGACGCAGCAGGAGAGCTCAACCGGCGGTATATTGAAAATTATACCCCTGAAGCGGATCAGGGCTATATCACCCTCACCACCCACAATCACAGCGCCGACACCATCAATAAAACCCGGCTTGCGGGGATTCCAGAAAAAGAATATCGTTTCGAGGCCGAGGTTTCCGGAGAGTTTCCCGAAGCTATTTACCCGGCCCCGGGGACCCTGGCCCTCAAGAAGGGCGCCCAGGTGATGTTTCTTCGCAATGACAATGATCCTGAACGGCGCTATTATAATGGCAAGATCGGCAAGATAACGGCCCTTTCCGAAAGCCAGATCCGCATCATTTGTCCCGGGGAGTTTGCGGAAATTGCGGTGGAACCCGTGGAATGGGAAAATATCAAATATACGGTGAACGATGAGACCAAAGACATAGAGGAGGAGATTATCGGCAAATTCCGGCAGTTCCCCCTGAAACTGGCCTGGGCCATCACCATTCATAAAAGCCAGGGGCTGACCTTTGAAAAAGCCATTATTGACGCCAAAGCCGCGTTTGCCCACGGGCAGGTGTATGTGGCGTTGAGCCGCTGCAAAACCATTGAGGGAATCGTGCTCAGCGCACCCCTCCCGGCGCAGTGCATTGAAACAGACCCGGCGGTCCTGTCCTTTGTGGAGGCGGCCCGCCGGAATCCGCCGTCGGAGAACCGGCTTCAGTCAGCCAAATTATTCTATCAGCAGCAACTCCTTCTGACGTGTTTTGATCTGCAATTACTGCGAAGCCGCCTCCGTTATCTGACCCGGCTTTTGCGGGAGCATGCCGGCCTGGTTCAATTGTCCGGCCTGCGGGATATGGCCCGGTTGCAGGAAATGGCCGGGGATGAGATGTTCGTCGTCAGTGAAAAATTTCAAACCCAGTTGCGCGCCCTTTTTGAAGGCAGGGGCCTGCCGGAATCTGATGATCGCATCCGGGAGCGGGTCGGCAAGGCATCCAGTTGGTTTCAGAACAGATTTTCCGCCATTTTTCATGATCTTCTGCGCCGATTTCAGGTAGAGACGGACAACCGGGAACTGGGCAAACAAATGGGCCAGGCCTTTGATCTGCTCAAACAGGAGATCGGCGTAAAGCTTTCCGGCATCCGGTCCTGTGAAAACGGTTTTTCGTCATCTCGCTATTTGCGGGCAATATCAACGGACGGGACGGAGGTCGCCCTTGAAAAAGAGAAAAAAGATCGCACTCCGGCCTACAGCGAATCCGACATCGCGCACCCGGAATTATTTCAGAACTTGAAAGACTGGCGGACTCGCAAGGCCAGAGAAAACAATCAAAAGCATTTTCAGATCCTCCACCAGCGGGTTTTGGTTCAGATAGCGGTCTCGCTGCCCGCTACGATGGCGGATCTCAGAAAAATAAAAGGGGTCGGCAGGAAAATCGCTGAAAAATACGGTGAAGAACTTGTGGCGATAGTGGCGGCCTATCGCAAAAACCATGACGTCGGGGAATGAGGACCAAACTTGCCGGGGATGCCATCGTCAGTTCCATACCCCCAAAAACTGAAAGGAAAATTTCTGAACATAGATGAATTTACATTACACCTTTGGCATAAAGAATGGAAAGACGCGCGAGATAGGATGTTAAGTATCGATTTTTAGCTCATGAGCAATCAAGAATCATCTAAGGAAACAGAGCGGTTTTTTTATACCGGCAAATCAAAGCGGCTTCCGAGGGATATTTTTTCACGAACGGCTATGCGTTTGATTTAAGTTAATGCGGCAACAGTGCTGAACGACCTTAAGCATCCGCTGTCAAACCATCTTGAGGCGTTGAAGGGCGACCGGGCCGGGCAATGGAGCATCCGGATTAATGACCAATGGCGGATCTGTTTCCGCTTTGAAAACAGAAATGCCTTTGACGTGGAAATAACCGATTATCATTAAATGGTGAACGTATGTATCCAATAAACGGACTGCCCCCGATTCATCCGGGGGAATATATCAAAGAGATATTGCAAGAGACGGGCGTTTCACAATCAGCGTTTGCAAAAAACATAGGCGTTTCACCCATGCGGATAACCCACATTATTCATGGCCGCCGTCCTGTCACGGCTGAACTGGCCTTCTTGATCGGCAAGGCGAACCCGTGTTACCGGCGTGAGAGGGTCATTATGCCACCTAATAATTTCATATTGTTACAAATTTTTAATCTGCATGATTTGCAAAATTTACAATAGCTGCAAAAAGAGGAGTTCAGAAGGCAGTCCCCCAAAAAAGAACGTTTAACGTCACATCATTACATCTCCAACACTTTCAAAATAAGAATCAATTCCCTTGCCGATAGAAACACTTAGATAAGTAAGATATAACGTATATATACATTATATCTTAGCAAATCAAAAATGTCAAGTTTTATTTTTTTGTTGACAATTTTAAAATAGCTGGATATAAACGTGTATACACGTTTATATCCATGGAGCGCGCTATGTTTTCTGAACCCCTTAAAAAACAATTAATCAATCATTTTGAGAGGCCACTCCGGTACAAGCATTTATCTGTGCATGCGGCAAAAATTATGGAGACAACAAGATATACGGTTCTTTCAAATTTTATTAAAAATTTACAAGAAAGCGGGATATTCAAAGTATACAAGCTCAAAGCTAAAAATAAGAAGACGGTCACTCTTTATACTTCCTCAGCCCTTAATAATATCAACCCCTATCATATGGCTATAGGGATATGCCCTGAAGGCTACTTCTGCAATTTGTCATCCATATATTATCATGCATTGACGAATCAAATCCCAAGCTCAATATATATATGTAACGAAACGATCGCCAAAAGGCAGAAACCCAAAATAGAAGATTTAAGCAATTACAAAATACGCACGGCTTTTATAAAGCCACATCGATATACAAACAATGTCTTTGCGTTCAAAAAATATGAAATTGTTGTTATTGACCGGGAAAAAGATTCAAGGCATGGAGTCGTTTCAGCGAAGTCCTCAAGTGAGTTGTTGCCTAAAAATTCATTTGTCACAAGTTTGGAACGTTCATTAATAGACGCCGTTGTATCCCCTCAATACAATGGCGGAATTACAAGTGTGTATAAATATTTTGAAGAAGCAAAAAATCTCAATATAGATAACCTGCTGAAGATATATAGAAAATTGGATTTTGTATACCCTTATTCTCAAACGATAGGTTTCTTTTTTGAAAAGCTGGGTATGAAGAAAAAAGCATCTGCTATCTATGATGTTTTTCCTCCAAAACAAAAGTTTTATATTGATCGAAATGCCAAAGCCTCCTGGGAATATGATAATAAATGGCAGTTGTATTATCCAAAAGAGCTTATTGATGAAAATAGATGAAGTAATAAAGGAAACGATAATAGCTATTTATAGTGAGCCAAAGCCTTCAGTCCCGTTGTTTTTAAAGGGAGGAAGCGCAATGAGACTTTTTTATGGTTTGACTTCACGGCTTTCCATTGATGTTGATTTCTCTGTAGATAAAGCGGTTGAAGATGTGAGCAGCCTATTTAATGCTATGAAATCAAAAATCAGCAGGCGATTTCAAGAACTTAAATATGAAGCGATTAATTTTAAATGGACAAGAAAGCCAAAAAGTAAACACAAAGATAAG
>PCSG01000184.1:9601-13734 GCA_002772195.1 Desulfobacterales bacterium CG23_combo_of_CG06-09_8_20_14_all_51_8
TCATTTGAATTTAAGTTGGTCTCTTTTGACCATAGCGACAAGTCCATTGAAATAAAAAGACGGAATGCTCTCATTCCGGAAGGGGCAAACTCTTCAAAGATTATTGTTGAAATCAGTGAACACGAGTACTGTAAAAATGGAAGGACAAAGGTTATTAATGGAGTAACTATCCTTGGCTATTCCCGGGAATTGATTGTATTGGAAAAAATTAGGGCTATTTGTCAGCAGCATCCGGAATATAAATTCAGATTAAGTAAAAATCGAGCCAGAGATTTTTATGATATCCATGAGTTGACCAAAAATATAGATGATGACTTTGTTCACAGGTGTAGTCTCCACATAGAGAGTGTGTTCAGAGCAAAAGAGGTACCAATATCTTTTTTGAATTCCCTTTGGGAGGAAGATTTTATTGATAAACAGCGAAGAGGCTTTGACCAGGTAAAAGACACTGTGCAAGGCAAGGTTGATGATTTTGCTTTTTATCTTGAAAATCTTCGTTTCCTGGTAAAGGAAATATATCCCACCCCCGATGGCCACTTTAAAATCCCCCACCCGTGGCCGGGTCAAAATCCCCCGGCGACAGATTTTTAAAATGTAATTTAATCAGTGAAAATCGACAATCTTTTTCTTTTTTCATCCCTTTTTTTCGTTTTTTTGAGAAAGCCTGCTGGCGGCCTCTTTCAGCCGATAGCTTTTGCCCTCGAACTTCAGCAGATGACCGTGGTGAAGCAGGCGGTCCAGTATGGCCGAGGATGCCGCATTGTCATTTAAGAGCCGGCCCCAATCTTCGATCGGCCGATTGGAAGTGATCAGCGTGCTTTTCCGTTTTGAATACCGGTCAATGATAACGTCGAGGAGGTAATCGGCCGCATCCGCCGGCATCTTTTTCCGCAGGAACAAATCATCAATCACCAGAAGATCCGCTTCCGAAAATGTTTTGCCGATCCGTTTTTTCTTTTTGAGCTGCTCGGCTTCGAACATATCTTCAAAAAATACATAGGCCTCCCGATACACGGTTTTCGCAAACGATTGAATCGCGGCATGGGCGATGGTTTTGGCAATGTGACTTTTGCCGGTTCCCGGCGCGCCGACCAAGAGGGCATGCTCCCCGTTTTGGATGAACTTGGCCGTGACCAGTTCATAAATCTCTTTTTTGGGAAGCTTGGGATTAAACCCCCAATCAAAATCCGTTAAGGTTTTGAGTTCATTCAGGCCCGACGCCTTGAACCGTCGCTGCCTCAAGCCTGACGAGCGGTGATCCATCTCATCCTGGAGCAGCCAGGACAAGGCCTCGACAAAGGGAATATTCCCCTGACCGGCCTGCAAGGCCCGGCTTTCCAGAGTGGCCAGCATCCCTTCCAGCCGGAGGGCCTTCAATTGCTTTTCGATTTCAACCATTGTCTTTTTCCTTTTTCATCCCTTAAATGAAGTTGTGTTTCCTCAAATAGCCGAGCTGGGAGGCGGATAAGTCAGCCGGGTCTTTGAACAACGGATTGATCCCCGCCGGCGGACAGCCCGGCCGCTCGAATTTCCGGTTCCAGTCAAACGTTTTTACCGAGAATCCATGTTGATTTAGCAATGTAACGGCTCTCCGGGTCCCTTTTTGGCCGGCTTCGTCCCGATCCAGAAAAAGGGTGATTTCCCGGATGGGCATATGGGACGCCATGAATTTCAATCGGTCAATCTGTCCGGAGGTGATATGGGAACCCATCAACGCACCCACATTCAGACACCCGGCAGACACAAGGGCCGCCACATCAAAAAATCCCTCCACCAGAATAAGACCGAACCGCGTTACCTGTTCCCTGGCCGAAGGGTCCGTCAAGAGCTTGTCCTGGTTGTAGATTTCCAGTTTTTTATAAAAAGGAAATCCCCAATATCTTCCATGGGAGGCTGCCTGCCGGTCTGTCAAGGCACGGCCGACATGACTTAAAATCACGGGGTTGAGATTCTGATCAACGCAGCGCACCTGAAACACCACCCGGCCGTTTAAAGGGGATCTCGACCCGGATGGACTTTCCGGCAGATACCCGCAGCCCAGATATCGACAGGCTTTTGGAGAGATCCCCCGTCGTTCAAGGGCCGAATGCCCTGTTTGGAAAAAAGGCCGCAAGTCCGCTTTGACGGGCTTGTTCTCCTTCGGGGTATTTTGCTTTTGCCGCGGCGCAGTCGGCCTTGCCGTTTGAGTCAGCTCTGAAATCCCGTTTTCCAGCATCCATGAGGCCACTTGATAGCAGTTCATCGATTGTCCTCGATGACCCAGATCCTGACAAAAATTAAGAATCCCGCCGCCTTTGCCGCTGCTGAAATCCTTATAGACGTTCTGTTTTAAATGCACATGCAGGGAGGCCTTTTCTTCACCGGTAAAGGGCGACCGGAACCAGACGTCATCCCCTTTGCCCTGCTTTTGAACCTCAAGACCAAAGGCATCGACCACCTTCAGCCAGTCGGCGTTTTGCCATACCCGGGGCAGATTCTCCCGGGAAACCTCATTTTTTGCCGCGAACCGGTCGAAAAAAGCGCCATAGTCACTGGCTGGCCGGATCAGCTCGTGATCCTGGGTGATGGGGCTTTTGGCGCCATCCGAGGATTTTGCCGCCACCAGCCGGCAAAACGACTTGTAGCTTCGCAGTCCATTTTGGATCGCTGTTTCCGCCGCCGACTCAATGAGGCCTGATTCGTATTTTCGGGCCAGATTGACAACCCCCTGCATGCGCCGCTGTCCGGGCCGGCCCTGTTCTTCAAACATCAGCTCACACAGTCTTCTGGTGTGGGGGCCGATCTGTTCCGCTTTGCCCAGCAAATATGTTGTCTGTCGGGAAGGATTGAAAATCCGGTCTTCGGCTTCCATTTTTACCGACCCGGGCCGATGGCTTTTGATATGCGAACGGATTTTTTCCATGGTCCGGGGATCAATAATTTCAATCTCAAACTCATAGATCCGGACAATGACCTCCTGGTGCAATGGGGCGGGAAGGGCTGAATAAAAGGATTGGCCCACCTGGATCATCCCGTCATCCTGCACCTTGCGCGTCTCCTGCCGGAAATAGCGAAAACCGGTCAACGGCAATGGATTTAAATACGGCTTTTCCTCGCAAAACATCTCCTCCACCTGCCGCTTCATCCGGCCGTGGATTCGCTTCGCGGCCCAGGTTTCTTCCCAATGCATCAGCCACCTGTTTTGGGCCTCGATGGACTCAAACCGCTTTCCTTTCAAGGCCGTATTCTGGGTATGCTGGATGGCGTTTTCCACCGTGCCTTTCCGGTTCGGATCGCTGACCCTTGCCGGATCAGCCATCACGCCATAATGCTCCAGCATGGCTGCGTATATCGGATTTAACGCCGGTTCATAAATGTCCGGCTTGATAACGCCTTCCTTGAGATTGTCCAAGACCACGTATTGGACCACACCACCAAAATACCGGAACGCCTCTTCATGCAGTCTGGCCCAAGCTTCCTGGCTCGATGCCCAGACCACCTTGCGAAACGACCGGCGGGAGTACTTGAGCGTCATGACAAACAGCCGGGGTTTTCGGTATTTTCCGCAAGGATGCAAGGTCATGGCCCCCTGGCCATAATCCACCTGGGCCTCTTCACCCGGAAGGAACTCCAGGCGGTCGAACTGTTCGGGTGCTTTATGCTTCAGCCCCCGGACAAAACGTTTGACGCTGTTATATTTGTGGTTGAAGTTGAACTGTTCCACCAGGTCCTGGTAGATGGCCATGGCGTTCCTGCCCAGCCGGATTTGCTGCTCGATCCAGTTTTGATGAGGTTCGCAGGCGGACCTGGCATGAAACGGGATTTTTTCCAATAAAAACACCGGTGGCCGGGGTGGGGGATTTTGAATCGGGTCTTTGTCCGGTGTCGAGGATAGGGAAAGACGGTCTTTATCCGGGCGCGGGAGTATATCCATCTGCCGGCCATACTTACGGATGGTTTTGCGGTCAATCCCGGCTTTACGGCTGATCTCCCGCTGGCTGATCTCGTTCTTCAAGAGGGTGATCAGCGCGGCTTTCTTGTCTGGCTTCAAAACGTTCATCCTTTCTGTCTCCCATGTATGAAATAATCCAACGCTACATGGGGGACTTTAACGTTCTGTCGCCCGTGGCCCTAATTTTTATGATTTAAAAAAA
>PCSG01000184.1:13786-13985 GCA_002772195.1 Desulfobacterales bacterium CG23_combo_of_CG06-09_8_20_14_all_51_8
TCTCTAAGTCCTTGTTTTTATTATTGGTGACCCCAACGGGATTCGAACCCGTGTTACCGGCGTGAGAGGCCAGCGTCCTGAACCGCTAGACGATGGGGCCAAAAGAGGCTGACTTGTTGATAAATTGAAGTTAAATCAGGTTGTTTAGTAAATCCCGCAGGCGGGTTTCAAAACAGGCCATACCTTATTTTGGCCATGA
>PCSG01000031.1 GCA_002772195.1 Desulfobacterales bacterium CG23_combo_of_CG06-09_8_20_14_all_51_8
TTTTTCTCAGGAACCACAGACGTTTCCTTAGATGCCTCTACTTTTGCATCTGGGACCTTTGCCTTTGTCTCTGGCTCAAATATATGTTTAACTAATATCGTAATTTTGTCCACGGGCTGACTCGCGTAATAAACCAGCGAGCAGCCAACCATAACGGACAGAAATACGAGGAAGGCCACTCGGCCGGTTTTCAACCGGCCGTCGGCATGAATAAAAAAGCGTTTCATAAAATCGCTCCCGTAAGAGTCGGATCGATGATGGGATCATCCGGCAACCGGCCGGGGGCCTCCCAGAATGTGATCTGCCGAGAAATCCGGTCGGCCAGATTGGGCCAGTTTTTTTCCATCCGCTCATAACGCTGACTGAACACCTGATAGGCTTCGCTTTCATCCAGATAGCGCCGGATGGTATCCTGGTTTTCCTTGGTACCTGAAAATCCGCTCAAATCATTGGCTGTCATGATTTCGCAGGCATTAAGGGAAATGGTTATCAGATCCTGGTATGTGTCGATTTCCTCGGATACGTTAACCTTCATCTGTTCATATTTGTCCTTCACAAAGGCTTTCTGATCAAGACTACCCGCTGGTTTCGAAGCATCAGATGAGGGCAGGCTCTTGAACAGTTCCTTGTCCCGGGCGAAGGCAAGATTTTCCTCATAATCCGCGTAATTGGCAAGCTTGGCCCCGTAAAGGACCATTTTTTTGAAATTGGCGTAGTAATCTGCAAAATCGATCCGCTGTTGGGACCGCTCAATGGAACCTTCACTGAAGGTCTTTCGCAGAGCTTCGCTCATCTGAGTCGTTTCTTGCTTCAGCGTTTCCTTGGGAGTGTTAAGATATTGATCGTATAGGGGCTCTGCGCTTGTCGCCGTAACACAAAGGATGAGAAACACGACAGCCATTAGGGCCGGATATCGGACATTGGATTTCATTGGATCACCTCCGGTTCGTTCAGGATATATGGGTTATTCGCGCCATTGTTCTCTCTGTTGCTGGATAAATGCCAGTTCATCTTCCGCGCTCATAATACCGCCGGTCATGGCAGTATCGTCCAGCATCTGAATACCATCCAGGCTGCCGATCATTTCATTGACCATTCCGTCGATGACTTGGTTGAGCTTGTCGGTGGACTGGCTTACGGTGCCCAGAATATCCCGCATCTGGGACAAATTGGCGAACCCCATGGACACTAAGGCGTCCGGCCCTTCGAGAACGCCGGCTTCGGCCACGGGCACGATCTTGGAAAACATGGTATAGAGGCTGGTCATCACGGTGCGGAACTGTTCGGGAATGTCAGTCCCGTCCCGGCGGATCTTGTCCCGGATCATTCCGGTAATTTTCTGGTTCATTTCCGCCACCTTCATACGGGATTCATAAAGCTTCCGGCGCTGATCGATCTGGACCAGCTGTTTTTTGATGCGGCCGTATTTCATTTGAAGCTGCCGTTTTTCCGCAGGATCAGTTGCGTTTTCAAAAGCCTGCAACGCGTCTTCCGCATTTTTGGCTGCCTGGTTGAACCCTTCCCGTTCCTGTTTCAGATATTTTTCCAGGGAAAGCTCGTAATTGCTGTTGATGGACCGGGTAGCCTGGGTGTCCACCACTGAATCGGCTACGGCTCGGTCAAAGGAATCCAGGGCAAACAGTAGCTTATCCAGATTTTTGTCGCACACGCCCTTGAGATTCCCGACTTCCGTGAGAATCCTGGCATTGATGTGTGCCCGGCGGACCTGGCCGTCCGGATCATTTTTGTCCAGAAACCCGGCTTCTTCAAGCTGCTGACGGGCATCGAGCAACTTCTGAAACTCCACGGTGCTTTCTGCAAAGGCCTTAAACATGTCGTGGGATGAGGTCTGAAGAAGTTTACCGCTGCGCTCCACTTTGTCCCGGGACCGTTTGGCGATTTCCACGGCCCGATCTGCGCTTTCACCTCCCGTTGCCGCTGAAACAGGGTCTGCGGCCAGCAAAACCCAGACCATCATGCCAGCCATAAGGGCCAGTCCGGTCCACCGCCGTTGTTGACTTGTTTTTTTCCGATTTATTGAGATACCCTCCAGTCAGTGATGATGGTTAGCGAAACATTTTGTCATGCAGATCCGGGTCCAAGCGTCGGGCCAGCAGTTCCGCGTTTTTTACATTGGGATCAGTCGCGCTTACGGCAGCGTCCACCACATGTCGGCAGTAGGCAGTCAAGAGGGCCCGATCCTTGTCCGTGTATTTTTCTCCCTGAGAAGCCATGGTAGAATAATACCGGAAAACCGATTTATGAAAATAGCTTTCTGTTTTATTACGGTTGAATTCGTGCACGGCCCTCGCCAGGTGGGTTTGAGGGATATCAATATTTTGGTCCAAGCACTGTTTGATCAGGGGCTGCCAGCACTCCTCCATCAGGCGGTTTTTCAGAGCATCATCCAACAGCCCTTCCACCTCGTAGGCGGACAAACGGCTCAAATCTCCTGACAGGGCATCCTGACAGGTAATGGCCGGGGTAAACGGCGACGGGGCCTGTTTTTGTGAACATCCGGTGAACATGACCCAGCATGAACACGCCGCTAAAACCATCCATAGTATTTTTCGTGAAACCATTCCGCGCCTCCCTTTTCGTTAAATGTAAATATCAGGTGCCGCCGCAGGGTTCAGACTTCCTGCTGAGACTGTTTATCGGCAAAAAAAATCTATTTTCAACACCGAAATAAAATTTAATTCTTACGTTTAATTTTAACTTCAATTAAAGACGATTAAGATAAAGGTTATGTGTGACAACCTTCTGGCTGAAATTTTCAAAAGTCGGGTTGCAATTGACGGCCACGCTAAGTTGCTGGTCCATCTCTCCATTTGATTCCTGTGCGGATGCGCCCTTCGCCCCATTACCTGCCAATCGGACTTGGGGGGAAGGCCAACCTGAAGCCGAGGTTTAAGCTTTTTTCACAGGGGAGATAGCTAGTTCGATTGGCGCTACGGCAGTACTGCACATCATTATTGCAACTCCCACCACGAGATATACGAATCCCACCTGAAGACGGACCTTTTGGATCGGTCATTGATCCGGAAGGATAATCGCCACGCCAGTCCGAACACCATTCCCAAACGTTACCGTGCATATCATAGAGTCCCCAGGCGTTGGCTTGTTTTTGCGCAACTGGGTGGGTCATATGTTCGGAATTTGAAACATACCAAGCATATCTGAAAAGATCCTTTTCGCTGTTACCATAACAATACACTGAAGAACTCCCCGCCCGGCAGGCATACTCCCATTCCGCT
>PCSG01000314.1:0-3055 GCA_002772195.1 Desulfobacterales bacterium CG23_combo_of_CG06-09_8_20_14_all_51_8
CCGCTCTGTGTTATCACAGACGGTTGTAAACCTTGTCCCGTCATACCTGAACGTCACCTGGTTGGAATCCGGTATCCCCGCATTCTGATTATTGACCAATGCTGGTATCAGTGTCAGGGTGTGGTGGGAATATTGAACCGGGTCATCGCTTCTGAAAATTGCAATGTCCGCCGTGGTGGTCTCAGGAAAGCTGATCAAGGACTCGGCAACGGCTGACGTCCCAAAACCCGGCAGCATAGTCACTGCCAGTAAAATGAATATCGGTTTATTTCTCATCTTTTTTTTCTTCATGACACTCGGTTGTTTTGGAGCAGATTGCTCCATGATTTGTCAGTTTATTTTTATGTGTCAGCTCGCTTGCGCCGGCGGCTTTGATTTCCATGTCGGCTTTGGCAAGTATTTTGAAAATATTGTCTTTCACCTGTTTGTCCCACCCCTGAAATATCTCTTGAAATCCGTCCATCCGTACCAGGATCAACGGCACTTGAAGATCCCCGTTGTTTAATTTTCTGGCCTCGGCCTCATTATCCCACACGATTTTTTCAGCAAGACGATTTGAGGTTGAAGACCCGCACTGAAACAGTTCGCCGGATACCCATTTAACGCTTTTTTTCATGTCCTTTCGGGAAATATAGACCGGCCTTACGATTAATTTTGCTCGGGTGTCCGTGCAGACCCTGGAAAGTTCTGCAATGGCTTCATCGCAATGGGAACAGGAAGGAGATGCAAATATCTCGATGTTGGTTTTTTGTTTCGACAGGTTCTGGATCAGGGTGGGTTTGAGTTTTACGCTGGGAAAGAAAAACACAAAATGAGATCCCAAAAACACGGTAAATCCCATGACCAGCGCGCTTTTGATTCTGAGTGTCTTTGATGAGATGACACATGCAATCAGAAGACTGAAAAAGATTAAGCAGCTTGCGCACAGGGAATTGATGAAGAATATCTGGATAAAGGTAAAATATGCCTCAGCGCCCAGAAGTCCCCAGAGCAGTATGGCAGAGAGCGTGCTTTTACCCTTGAGAAACAGCCATAAATCCAGCAGCAAAACTCCGGCGGCATAAAATCCCACGGGCGTTTCAAAAACCGTGGAAAAAGACGACGAATGGACTTTCATGCACGCGGCGGTGGCGCAGATGACATCATTTTTTTCAAACATGTCTGCGATCCCGGTCGCAAATGCCAGAATGCCGGTTATTGATATTAAAAATATGGTGATCGTTTTTCGCATTTTCGCTTAAAGCCTCTTTTGTTAAAAATTAATCCCTCTATGTATTATTATAGAGCGCCGCTTATTTTTTCTGGCCCACCAGAGGCCGAACCTCTGTTATCTCTTTGATAACACTGGTTTTATTTTTTCGATTCTCCAATTCCGCCAAACTTGTCTTAAACGCCCTTGCTTCAACCGGCATGTAGATTCCCACCATTTTTTTCTTACCATTGGCATCAATTAACCCAAACCTTGCTCCGCTAAATCCCTTACCGATAAATGAGGGGATATAGCCCTTATCCGCCAGCATGGTTTTAACCGTAAATTCAAGGCTCCTTTTTTTCTCAGTGGTATCGGCGTTTACCATGACTTCGGCATGATTATGATTCTTTGCCAACTGAATAACGGTTTCCGACACCAGGCTGAGCATGAGATAGACCAGGCCGTTATTCATGGAAAATGCTCTGAAATAGGAATTGTTCTCAATGCGATTTATTTCCGGCTCGATTATTGAAAGAAATTCATCCATGTCCAGCCATGACAAATCAAAGGCTTCGGGGGATGCCCCTTTTTCCTTTGGCGTGCTGTTTTGCTCCTGGGGTTTGGTTTCAGATGCCTTTTGTTCATGAATAATCTGCACCAGGTCGGCTGCGGATTCACCCTGCAAGGAAAGCCTTTCCGCTTCCATCTCACGGGCCGCCTGATCCGCCCTCCGCAAATCATATGTAAATCCTTCCCGGACCTGATAATGATGGGATTTTACGGCGTGAAGTATATCTTCGTGCTGCGGGGAGGGATCCGTAAAGATCGCTTTTTTTAAGACCAGATAGGAAATATAGGGGTGATCCCCTTTCCGGTAGGTTTCTGCATCCATGAGATCCGGGATTTTGCCGATATCATGCCCCAGGGCCGCCATCAGGATTTTGCCCATGATCATCTCCGGGTCTTTGGTTTTTGCCCTGGCGATATCGGTAATCATTTGTTCGGCCACGTTTAACGAATGATCCAAAAGCGTGATTTTTGACAGCAGATCATACACGTTTTGCAGTGTTTGATACTCATGGTCCTGGTTTATCTTAACCACCGACGGGCAGTTGCCATGTGCATCAAGCAGGGCCAAAAGAGTAGTTACGGGTTTTAAATAGCCGCTGGTGCCGAGGATTTTTTTGTATGGAACAATATGCTCTTGATAGAATGTATGGATTCTTTCATGCCGCCATGGAAGGGGCAAGTTGTGGTCGTTCATCTGATTGGTCGAAGTTGCGGGTTTTAAAGGCGTCGGTCCAGGTTCTGATTGTTTTCCAGCAGAAGATGTTTGCGCTTGAAATACTGAATCATTGATTCTGGCAAGGGTCTGTTTTTTCTTTCGCCAATGTCTTTCAGGCAACAAAAGATAAATAAAAATGCCGACAGTAAGAACCAGCGCGAAATAAATGCTCATTTCCAGGTATCCGGGCATCAGAGAACCTCTACCCTTGGATACATGACTTTCAGGTACGGCTCTTTCACAAACCCGGCTTTCCCCTTAAATGCCCCTTCAAAGGTAAACATATAAAAATCCCTGAGCTGCAAATTTAAAACATTTTCCGGCCGGACATTGGGCTCTTCCACTTCCCTGACGGTGATGCCGCCGCCAAGGGAGAGGATGGGAGAATAGCGTTTGACCATGCCGGAATAGTCGGCAATATAATTGGCGGTATTCGGGTCGTTTACCCGCATAAAAATCTTACTGTTGGTGTTATCAAGGATTTTTCTGGCATTGGCCGGACCCAGTTCAGCCTCTATATCTGCGATGGACTGGGTAAATGCATGTATCCAGACCCCTGCCCTATAGCGCTCAGTTAA
>PCSG01000042.1:0-1971 GCA_002772195.1 Desulfobacterales bacterium CG23_combo_of_CG06-09_8_20_14_all_51_8
CATCCAGGCAGACAAAACCGGTGACATCCAGAGCCAGGGTGTCAAGGGCTTTCTCGATCTTGAATCCGCCGCGGCTGACAAAGGGGAGTCCGCCGTTTTTACTTACAATAATGGCATCTTCGGCCACCATGGCGCCCGGTTTATCAACAGGCGCATCATTGACGAGGACGCCGCCGGTCATTATCAGGGCGCTGGCCCGGTGGCGGCTTTCGGCCAGTCCTCGTTCAAACACCAGCACATCCAGTCGCTTTTTGTTTTTTGCCGCCATGGGTCTCTGTCGGTTCAAAGAGGAGATTTATGGAAATTTTTTGAGCTCTTCCGCCGCCCGCACAATGGCCTGGGCGTCGATACCGTACTGGGACCGGAGTACCTGACGTGGTCCATGTTCCACAAAGGTGTCGCGGATTCCCAGACGTCTGATCTGAAAATTCGTGACATCGTGATCATGGAGCATTTCCAGCACAGCAGAGCCGAAACCGCCCTGGCGGACGTTTTCCTCTACGGTGATGATGTGCGGGATTTCGGTCGCCAGCCGGCAGATCAACTCCTGATCCAGGGGTTTGACAAACCGGCAGTTGACGACCGTGGCATGGATATTTCTGTCTGAAAGAGTCTGCCAGGCCTCCATGGCGTCCCATACCGATGTGCCGATGGCCAGAATCAGCAGGTCCTTGCCGTGAGTCAGAATTTCTCCCTGGCCGATGGGAATCGGCGTAATCTGTGGATCCAGGCGTGCATTGACTCCGACTCCCCGGGGATAACGGAAGGCCGCGGGTCCGGGATGACGGATGGCGGTCAGGAGCATGCGGCGGAGCTCGTTTTCATCCTTGGGGGCCATGACCACCATATTGGGCAGGTGCCGAAGATAGGACAGATCAAAAATGCCGTGATGCGTGGGTCCGTCTTCCCCCACAATGCCGCCCCGGTCGATGGCGAAGGTGACAGGCAGGGATTCGATGCAGACATCATGCAGAATCTGATCATAGGCTCGCTGGAGGAAGGTGGAATAGATGGCCACCACGGGTTTCATGCCTTCCACGGCAAGGCCGGCGGCAAATGTCACGCCGTGCTGTTCGGCAATGCCCACATCAAAAAAACGGTCCGGAAATTTCCGGGAAAAATCCGCTAAACCCGTACCTTCGGGCATGGCCGCGGTGATGGCAATGATTTTATCGTCGGTCGCCGCGAGTTCCACCATGGCGTTGCCGAATATCTCCGTATACGTGGGCGTGGTGCGGCAGGTGACCTTGTCGCCGGTTTTGATTTCAAAACAGTCAACGCCATGAAAATAAACTGGATTCTTTTCCGCCGGGGCATATCCTTTGCCTTTGGTGGTGGTGACATGGAGCAGCACCGGGCCCTGAATTTTTTTGATGTTGGTGAGAATATCGATGAGATGATTAAGGCGGTGGCCTTTGATGGGGCCGAAATACTCAAAATTAAAAGCCTCGAAAAGCATTCCCGGCGTGACAAAGGCCTTAAAGGATTCTTCGGCCCGCTTGGCATAGTGATAGGCGTCCTGGCCGATTTTGGGAAGGGAAAGCAGAAATTCGCCCATTTCCTTTTTAAAGTCCTGAAGATATTTGGCGGAAAACGTGCGGCTGAGCAGGGAGGAGAGGGCGCCCACATTGGGACCAATGGACAGGTCATTGTCATTTAAAATGACGATCATGTCCTTGTGAATGTCTCCAGCCTGGTTAAGCCCTTCGAAGGCTAAGCCTGCGGTCATGGACCCATCGCCGATAACGGCGATGATTTTGCCATCTTCATTTTTCAGGCGCTTGGCGCAGGCGATCCCTAAAGCCGCGGAAATGGACGTAGAGCTGTGCCCTGTGGTGAAGGCGTCACAGGGACTTTCACTGATTCTGGGAAAGCCCGAAATACCGCCATGCTGGCGCAGGGTGTGAAACCGGTCCTTGCGGCCGGTGAGAATTTTATGAGTATACGCCTGATGACCCACATCCCAGATGA
>PCSG01000042.1:2018-3332 GCA_002772195.1 Desulfobacterales bacterium CG23_combo_of_CG06-09_8_20_14_all_51_8
TCGACCACCCCGAGATTGGACGCCAGATGTCCGCCGGTTTTCGACACCACATCCACAATCCGCTGCCGGATTTCATGGGCGAGTTTCGGCAGCTCCTCCCGGGGGATTTTTTTCAGATCCCGGGGAGAATTAATTCGATCCAGAAGGCTCAATTTTAGAATTGCTCCTTTACTTTATCATTAAAGCCCGGCCCATTGGGTTCTTGTGCTAACGTTCCCGTTTGATAATATATTCCGCCAGGGCCGCCAGCGGAATCGCCTTGTTACCAAAAATTTTGATGGCATGCAAGGCATTGTTTACCAGTTGGGCCGCGAATTTTCTGGACGCCTCCATGCCCAGCAGGGAAGGGTAGGTGGATTTATGAAGAACCGCATCCGTGCCTGTGGCTTTACCCATTTTTACGGTATCCCCTTCCACATTTAAAATGTCATCCATCACCTGGAAGCCCAAGCCGATATTTTCCGCATAGGTTTTCAGCGGTGCGATGGATTCCGGCGATCCCCCTGCCAGCAGGGCGCCGGTGACCACCGATGCTTCAATCAACGCGCCGGTTTTTAACTGATGAATTTGTTTTAGAACGGTGATATCGACGGTTTCCATTTCTGCGGCGATATCCCGCATTTGGCCTTCGATCATACCTTTATTCCCCGCTGCCCGGGCGATGATCTGAATCACCTGAAGTCTGAGGGAGGCGTTTTTCGAAAAATCCGGAGGCGCGGATAGAATTTCAAAAGCCAGGGTCAGGAGGGCGTCTCCTGCAAGAATGGCGGTGGCTTCATCAAATTTAACATGGCAGGTGGGATTTCCCCGGCGGAGCTGATCATCATCCATGGCCGGCAGGTCATCATGAATCAGGGAATAGGTGTGGACCATTTCGATGGCGCAGGCGGCCTTGATGATGTCTTCGGTGGTTTCCCCGACGGTTTCGGCGGCGGCCAGGCAAAGAACCGGCCGGAGCCGTTTGCCCGGCGCCATGAGGGAATAGCTCATGGCGCCGCACAGCCGGGAATCGGCAAAAGCGGCGTCCATGATCCGGGCGAGGGCTTGATTGACGATTTTTCGCTGGATGCCCAGATATCCTGCCAGATCAAATGGCTGGTTTGAAAAAACAGATTCCACTTACGGGTCCTCAGCCGGATCATTGTCGGAAAAAGGGCGGACTTCAATGGCGCCGCTCGGATCTTTCATCAGGAGAGAGACTTTTTTTTCAGTTTCTTCCAGCTTGTCGGCGCAGAATTTTGAAAGCCGCACGCCTTCTTCAAATTTTTTAACGGCGGTTTCCAGGGGCAGATCTCCGGCTTCCAAATCTTCAAC
>PCSG01000042.1:3363-15371 GCA_002772195.1 Desulfobacterales bacterium CG23_combo_of_CG06-09_8_20_14_all_51_8
AAAACGCCTTTTGCCAGTAATATTTCTAAAATCTGGCCGATGGATACGGCGTCCGCGTCGAATATAATGGTTTTATCCGGCAGGGTCCGGGCGATGGAAAAACCCCGGTCCAGGACGGCGGCGGGGTTTAACGCATGCAGCCGGCCGGTAAGTTCGCTAATTCTCATCTGTCGGGTATGTATCATGGAAACAGCGGATCGCAAGAGTTTTTCATGCATATCCGCAAGTGAACATTGCAATGAAAGAATCTGATGGGCTGGAGAATTTTTTCCCAGCCGCTGGTTCCACCAGGCAAGTTGCTGGCGCTGCCGGGCAAAAGAGCGGGTAAAGGCGCGGGTCATGCGTAAGGTCAGATCATCTAATCTAAGGGTCAGATTTTCCAGGCGTTTCTTTGGATGAACCAGGCGCCGGATCAGGTCATGGAGATGACGGGTCCTTTTTTCCAGATACTGGTTAAACCGGGCATGGAGTTGTTTTAAAAGCATTTGGGAGCGAACCTGAAGTTCGGCTTTAACCGGCACCGCCAGTTCGGCGGCCGCAGACGGGGTCGGCGCCCGGAGATCGGCGACAAAGTCCGCGATGGTGAAATCGGTCTCATGGCCGATAGCTGAAATCACCGGCACACGTAAGGCGAAAATGGCCCGGGTTACTTTTTCAGAGTTAAAGGCGCTCAAATCCTCAAGAGATCCGCCGCCCCGGGCGATGATGGCGAGATCCGCATCATCCAATGAGTTGATAATCAGAAGCGCCTCGACAATTTCATCGACTGCCGCATCCCCCTGAACCGAAACCGGAAAAATGCGGATATCGAGATTCGGATACCTTCGCAGCAGCACCCGGATCATGTCATGGGCCACCGAGCCTGTGGGCGAAGTAATCAGGTAAATGATCGCCGGCAGAAACGGCAACGGCTTTTTATAGCGCTCATCAAACAGGCCTTCTTGGGATAGCCGGGCCTTGAGCTGTTCAAAAGCCGCCTGCAGGGCCCCGGTCCCGGCCGGTTCCAGATATTCCAGGACAATTTGATACGCGCCCCGGGGCGGATAGACATTAATCCGCCCAAACCCGGTGATTTTCATGCCGTCCGCAGGAAGAAATTGCAGATTCCGGTTCTGGCCCCGGAACATAATGGCGCTGATCTGGGCTTGGTCGTCCTTGAGGGTAAAATAATAATGACCGGACGCAGGGGATTTAAAATTTGATATTTCTCCAGTAATCCAAATAAATGGAAAGCTTTCTTCAAGTAATGTCTGAATTTCTTTCGTCAGCTGGGTGATAGAAAAAATTTTTTGTGTGAGGGGTGGATTCAGCAAGTGATGTCAGCCTTTCAAGGTGTTTTGACTCAAAATATCACAATTGGTCGAAAGGGTTCAATCTTAATCTGATGCTTGTGCAGCGGGCGGATTTTGATGAATATTTATAACGTCTGATAAGAAATATTATGTAAACTTTTTAATCAAGTCGCGCACCAGGCCCAATAACAGCTCCCCTGACATGTTTGCGGCCCTCTCTCCCCTATGATCGTTCCAGGTATTTTCTCAAGGCCGGCATAATATACACGTCATCAATAACATGTAATTCCCTCAGGCAATCGGCCAGGGTTTCCAGTTTTTCGCGGACCGGCAGATGCTTGTCCATGATAAAAATTTTTTGATCTTTGACCAGGCACAAACCGCTTCTGGCATTGACCCCGGTGGCCCGCATGTTCTGTTCTGTCACGGTGATATCCAGCTTGACAGCCAGTTCCTTTAATTGTTCATACAACTGCGTGGGATTCATTTGCTTTTTTTAACCTGATCCCTTATTGATGCAATATTGGAGTTGCAAACCATGATTTATGTATTATTATATTAAATAATCTGATAATTCACTCGATCGTCTTTATTTTATCGCTAAAACATAAAAAAATCAGGAGGTTTTAAATGGTAGAAACCCTTTCAACTCAGCGCTCCGACTCCCGGGTCCAGGTCCGGGTAAACAGTTTTATCCAGAGTGTTTACAACTGGATGGCAATCGGCCTGGCCTTGACCGGCGGCGTGGCCTTTTATGTCGGCCACAGCCCTGCGATGGTCAACCTGATCTTCGGCAATCAGCTCCTGTTTTTCGGCCTGATTATCGCGGAATTGGGACTGGTATTTTATCTCAGCGCCCGGGTTCAGAAACTTCAGGCGTCCACCGCCACTGCGCTGTTTATGATTTACGCGGCCCTCAACGGCGCGACCCTGTCCTTTGTTTTTCTGGCCTACACCAATACATCCATTGCATCCACGTTTTTCGTCTGCGCGGGCACGTTTGTGGCGTGCAGTGTGTACGGAATGGTTACGAAACGCGACCTGACGTCCGTGGGCGGATTTATGATGATGGGGCTGATCGGTATCATTATCGCCTCGGTTATCAATATATTTGTCCACAGTTCCGCCATGGCCATGATTATCAGCTACGTCGGCGTGCTGGTGTTTGTGGGACTGACGGCCTATGACACCCAGAAGCTCAAGCACATGGCCCTGACCCAGCCGGCGGGACTGGATGCCGGAGTTGTTCGCAAAGGCGCTATCCTCGGGGCGTTGTCCCTGTATCTGGATTTTATTAATTTATTTTTGATGCTGCTTCATATTCTGGGCGGCAGCCGGGACTAAACTCTCTTTGCTCTTGCAAACGGATTGACGAAGATTCGTCTATTATACGATTCAGGTGTCGGTGTTCAGGCTCATTATCCTGACGCCTGACACCTGGAATCTTTTAGGCGGCCCCCATTTTTTCGGTTATCACATCCGCAATGTCCTGGCAGAACCGCATTGTATCGTCAGGGTCCGGACCTTCCACCATGACCCGGCACAAGGGCTGAGTGCCGGAATATCTCACGAGCACCCTTCCCCGCTCTCCCAGCGCGTTTTCAACTTTTTTAATAATATCAGATAGTTCTGATATTTTGGAAATATCGGTTTTTTCCCGGATCGGCACATTCAGCAGGACCTGGGGATAGATTTTTATGATTTTGACCAGGTCTGAAAGTTTTTGGGACGTGGCCTGGATCACCTGGGCCAGCCGCAGGGCGGTAAAAATGCCGTCCCCGGACGTGTGCCGGCCCAGAAAAATCATATGCCCGGAATCTTCGCCGCCGATAACCGCATGGGATTCCTGCATGGCTTTCAGTACATGGCGATCCCCGACATCCGCGATTACGTGCCGGATGCCAAGATTTTTCAACGTCTCATGCAGGCCCACGTTGCTCATGACCGTGCTGACCACCGCATTATTTTTTAATTCCCCGGTTTCCTTGAGATATTTTGCGCAGACCGCCAGGATATGGTCTCCGGTGATTTCATTGCCAAGGTCATCCACCGCGATCAGCCGGTCCCCGTCCCCGTCAAAGGCGAATCCCATGTTTGCATGATCTTTTAAAACCATTTCCCGCAAGTTTTGCGTATGCTGGGAACCACAATTTTCATTGATATTGGTCCCGTCCGGAGACGCGGCCAGAATTTTTATTTCAGCCCCCAGATCCGCAAACAGTTTCGGGGCCGTCTGATAGGTGGCCCCGTTGGCGCAGTCTAAAATGATGCGAAGGCCTTTAAGGGAATAATCCGGCGGCAGGATATTTTTTAAAAAAGCGATGTATTTATCACCTGGGGATTCAATTCTGTTAATAATACCGATATCATTTGATAACAATCTATTATCTTCAAAATTATCATTTAATACATTATCCTCTATGGCGGCTTCGATGTCATCTGAAACTTTAAAGCCCGCGCGGTTGAAAATTTTAATGCCATTATCGTAAAAGGGATTATGAGATGCGGAAATAACGATTCCGGCATCATAAAGGCCGGATGCCGCTAAACAGGCAATGGCCGGCGTGGGCAGGACCCCGGCGAGAAACACATCCCCATTCATGGAACAGATGCCGGCGGAGAGAGCGCTTTCAATCATATCCCCGGACAGCCGGGTGTCTTTACCGATGATAATCCGTTTTTCCCCCTCCGAATCCGGAAGCCCGGCGACGATGGCCCGGCCCAGCCGGACCATGATTTCCGGAGTCATGGGATACTCGTTGGCGATTCCCCGGATTCCATCAGTGCCAAACAGTGTTTTCTTCATTTATTCCAAATCCTTCACTCTGATATCATCAATTTCGACTTCAACTTGTTCCAGCGTCATTTGTCCACTATTCCATTGATTTCTCCGTTCACCTGATCCACGACCCCCTGGAGCCAGGTAGTACCGGTTTGCTTATCGTTTTTCGAAAGATTGCGAATCGCCGTTATATAATCGGATTTTTCCGTTGCCGGAATTTTTTCAATAATGGAAATAAAAGCGTCTTTTTGAGGATTATCCCTGGCCCCCCGACGAAACTGCTCCATCCTCTCCCGGATTTCCGGCCATCGATCCACAATTTTTTGAACGTATGCAGATTGTTTTTCCTGGCTGGATAAATTCACGGATGCTTTTTGAATAAATTCTTCCAGCCGCTTCAGGCGTTCCGCCAGGGCCAGGGCCAGGGTATCCATCAGGCCCTGGCATAATTCCTCTGGAAATTCATCCCCGATAAAACAGGTTCGCACATGCCGATACCATTGGTAAAGCGCTACAAGATTGGCGATATAATTCACATTATGATCAAAAATGCGCCGGACGTTGCTGTATTCCCCGGGGGAATACGCAATATTTCCGTTTTTTGGGGCCCCGCCGAAAATCAGGCGGTTTTCCCGCAATTCATCTTTTCTAACGATCGTGCCGGCGGCCACCGTGATCCCATAGGCCAGCCGGCAGGGACCCACCAAGCCCCCCTGCCCTCCCATAAATATCGGAGCCTGGTTCAGCATCACCCCTTTTGGCACATCCCCCATCAGAGATGGTGTGGCCTTGTCCTGTCGGGGGGTAAAATTAAAATGAATGTAGGAGCTGCCGACTTCGCTGTGATTTTTTTCCCCCGTGCCTCCGGCCATGAGGCAGTCGCAGAAATTAATCTGACTGCCCAGGGTCACATAGGGGAACAGAATAGTTTGTTTGACTCCCACGCTATGGGCCGCGCTGCTGAATTCTTCAAAAATGCACCCGTCCCGGACGTGGGCGCCGGACCCGATGGAAACATGGTTTAAAAAAACCGAATTTTTGAAAAACCCGCCATTGAGGATTACATGGGGGCCTACCTGGCAATTTACGATGGTGGCGGGCGCTTCATATCCCACCACGGTCCCTTTGAGAATCAGGGTTTTTTCCCCGAAAATCTTGCACCCGGCGTGGATGACCACCCCTTCCCCGGATATCCGGTCCGGATTCACATTGTCGCCGATTTCAACACTTTCCGGACAAGGAAGGTCTACGCCTTTATTTATGAGTTCGGTCAGGATGTTCTTTTTTTTTCCCATAAAGGGCTCCGCACACTTTTATTCCGTGAAAAAATTCAAGAGTTATGATAGACCTGTCGCCTTTCGTTTGGGAAAGGCAATCGCCCCTTGCGACAAGCCGGGCGATTTGGTATAAATTAATCACTTAAACCGTTATTTAGTACCAAGGAATCAACGATATGGCAAATATAAATAAATACCGGCTCCTCACCCGCGGGGATCTGGATGGCCTGATCTGCGGAGTTTTGATGAAACACCTGGACATGGTGGATGAAATCAAACTCATCGATCAGCCCAGCGATATGCAGATGGGAAAAGTCGTGGTTTCGGACCGGGATATCTCCACGAATCTTCCCTATGTGGAAGGGGTTCGTCTGGCCATTGACCATCATTTTTCAGAAGCCATGCGCAACCGGAAAAATGACCGGCACATCATCGATCCGGACGCGCCATCGGCGGCCCGGGTGGTTTATAATTACTACGGCGGCAAAAGCCGTTTTCCAGACCGGTTTGATGAGATGATGAAGTGGGTGGACATTGCTGATTCCGGGCAGTTTTCCCAGGAGGATATTTTACGGCCCCGGAGATGGGCGCTTTTAAATTTTCTGGTGGATCAGAGAACCAATATTGAAAAATGGGGGGATTTCCGAATTCCTGAAACGCAGTTCAAGCTGGATTTAATTGATTACTGTGCTAAAATGACCATTGACGAAATTCTGGGACTGCCGGATGTCCGGCAGCGGTCCGATGTGTATTTCGCCTGGGAAGAGGCCTATCGAAAGCAGGTTCAAACCGCCGCCACGGTCCATAAAAATATCATCGTGCTGGATTTACGGCAGGCGGAAATTCGGTATCCGGGCAACCGGTTTCTCATTTACGCCCTCTATCCCCAGTGCAATATCTCCATTCTCCTGCGCTTTGACAAGGAAAGCGGACAAACGACTTTTTCCGTGGGAAAATCCATTATCAACCGGTCATCCACGGCCAATGTGGGGGAAATCATGCTGTCCTGCGGCGGCGGCGGCCATCGGGCCGCCGGGGCCTGTCATCAGGATGATCCGGCGGCTGCGGAACGGGTTTTCCAAAAATTACTCACGGCGCTGTCGGAGACAGGGGGCGACCATCCGGCGGAAGTCGATAATTCAAAATAATATGCGCGAAAGGGGGAAACATGACTGACCATGATCTTCAATCTTTGCCGGAATGGACTAAGTTGGCCGGGGAAGCGGGCCGCATGAAATTAGCGGAAAACCATTTAAAAAATCTGATCCGGCAGGGCAACCGCTTAAAAGCATTTTCCCTTGCCGGCGCGGGTCTGTTTTATGATTTTTCCCGGCAGAGGCTGGACCGGGAATCGGTAAACGCCCTGGTGCGTCTTGCCAAAGCCCGCGAAATCAAAGCGCGGTTTGAACGGATGATGTCCGGTGACCACGTGAATACCACCGAAAACCGGGCCGCCCTGCACACGGCCACGCGCAGTTTTTCCGATGATCCGGTAATGGACGGGAACGCTGATATCATGCCGGCGATCCGGGCTATTCGAGATGAGATCCGAAAGTTTTCGGGGGAGTTTCATGATGGGAAAATAGCAGGTCATGACCGAAAACCCTTTACGGACATTGTGGTCATCGGCATCGGCGGGTCATATCTAGGAACGGAATTCGTGGCAACCGCCTTAAGCCATCTGGCGGACAAAGGTGTCCGGCTTCACTTCCTGTCCAACGTGGACATTGATAATTTCGGCGCGATTGCGGCCCGCGTTCCAGCCGAAACCACTTTGTGGGTGGTGATTTCAAAAAGCTATACCACGGCGGAAACTACGGCTAATACTGTTCTGGCCTTGGAATTTCTGAAAGAAAACGGCCTGGACCCCAAACATCATGTGGTGACAGTGACGAGCCAGGGAAGTCCCGGAGACGACCCGAAAAATCCCGTATTAAAAACATTTTACATGTTTGACTATATCGGGGGCCGTTACAGCGTTACCTCCGCGGTGGGCGGCGTGCCGTTAAGCCTGTATCTGGGCTATGACCGGTTTGCGGAATTTTTAAAAGGGGCTGAGGAAATGGACATTCACGCACGGACAGCGCCGGAAGAAACCAACATTCCCCTGATGGCCGCCCTGATTTCCGTATGGAACAATAATTTTCTCGGATATCCGGCTTTAGGTTTGATCCCCTATGCCTCGGCCCTGGCCAAGCTTTCCGCCCACGTTCAGCAGCTCTCCATGGAAAGCAACGGGAAATCAGTTACCTGCGATGGGAAACCTGTGAAAATTGATTGCGGAACCATTATTTTCGGGGAACCCGGCACCAACGCCCAGCATTCGTTTTTCCAACTGGCCCATCAGGGACGGCCGTTTCCCATCGAATTTATCGGCGTGCTCAATCCCGCCTGTGACGAGTATAGCATAAAATCCAAAGGCGTTACCAATCATCAGGAACTTTTCGCCAATCTTATGGCCCAGTCCCAGGCCCTGGCCACGGGAAAAGACGATACGAACCCCGCGAAGTTTTTTTCCGGAAATCGGCCGTCATCCACCCTTCTGCTCCAGGACCTGTCTCCCAAAAATATCGGCCGGCTGCTTGCCTTCTATGAGGCGAAGACCGTGTTTGAAGCCTTTATCTGGGGGATTAATCCGTTTGATCAGTTCGGGGTGGAGCTGGGGAAGGTCATGGCCGGCGACATCCGCAGGGAAATGGCCGAAAAAAATAAGAATCCCGATTATCTCTTCGATAACCGGGATCCCATTCGGAAATTTTATCTGGAGGCGCTGTTTGGCGGGATGGATAGGCGGTAGGGGTTTAGGCTGCAGGGTGGCCGGAATGGATCATTTTAAAAACAGGTTATTCTTCCCGCCCTTCCGTCTAAAGCCTTCAGCCTATTCACCTAATTTATAAAAACCGGTAAATCATGGCCCCCCAGGTCACCCCGGCTCCCAGACCGGCGAACAGAACCGTGGCGTTTTTTTCCGGGATCAGCTTTTTTTCAATGACTTCATCCAGGGCGATGGGGATGCTGGCGGCCGTGGTATTGCCGTACTTTTGAATATTATTATAAATTTTATCATCTCCAATCCCCAGGGATTTCTGAAAAGACTGGTTGATGCGGAGGTTGGCCTGGTGAGGAAGCACCATATCAATATCACCAATCGTTAAACCGGCTTTGCCTAAAACCGTCTGGGTGATCTCCGGAAGGCGTGTGATTGCCAGTTTGAATATATTACGTCCGTCCATTTTCGGCCAGACGCGCCCATCTTCAATCATTTCATGGGTCAAGCGGGGATTGAGCCGGGATGCCGGGGCTTCCAGCATCAATGATTCGGCATAATCTCCCTGAGCATGCAGACTCGCTGCGAGCACACCCACATTCTCATCCGTTTCCACCCCTTCCAGACACACGGCCCCGGCCCCGTCTCCAAAGATAACCGTCACGTCACGCCCGCGAGTCGCCTTTTCTATGCCCGTGCTGTGGACTTCGCTGCCGACAAACAAAATCCGATTCGCATACCCGCTTTTGATATAGGCATCGGCGATCTGCATGCCGTAGAGAAACCCCGTGCACTGTTGGCGGATATCAAGCGCGGGTGTTGATTTCAGACCCAGCTTGCTTTGAAGCAGGCACCCGGAACCCGGAAAATTGATATCCGGACTCAAAGTGGCAAATATGATCAGGTCCAGATCCTCCGGGGTCCATCCGGCCCGGGCCAACGCAATTTTCGAGGCTTCCAGTCCAAGGTCCGAGGCCCCGACATTTCCCTCTTCGGGTATCCAGCGGCGTTCCTTAATCCCGGTCCGCTGCTCGATCCACTCATCTGATGTATCCATCCATTGCGTCATGTCCGCGTTGGTCACGATGCGTTCCGGCAGGTATCGGCCGGTTCCCCGTATGATCATTTTTTTCATTACCGATACTCTCCTTTTTTTGCATGGTCTAAAATCGGCGGATAGGGCTTACCATGGGTTTTTTTAAACCGCAGTTTAAAGCTCCTGGTGATCATTTCCAGCTTTATTTTTTGTCCTTGCCAGCTTCTGCTGCCGGTACCTTGCCAGCTTCTGCCGGAGCTTTGACAGCATTTTCCGAAATCTCAATTTTATATTTTTTCTTCAGGTCGTCGATATAGCCGGGGAAGGTTTCCTTGAATTTATCTTGCTTTAATTTGTCCGTCAGACGTTCCTTGATGTCGTTAAAAGCCAAGGTGGAGGCCGCTTCCTTTTCCTGGGATTTGATCAGATGATACCCGAACTGGGTTTCCACCACACCGCTGACTTCACCGGGCTTTAAAGCAAACGCGGCTTCTTCAAACGGCTTCACCATCTGGCCCCTGGCGAAAAACCCCAGATCCCCGCCTTTGGCGCTGCTCGGGCAGTCGGAATTTTCCTTGGCCAGTTTGGCAAAATCTTCTCCGGCGTCCAGCCGCTTTTTAATCCCGTCCATTTTTTTGCGGGTTTCAGCCTTGACGGCGTCTGATGCTTTCGGATCCAGTTTCAGCAGAATATGGCTGGCGTGGACCCGCTCCGGCCTCTGAAATTCATCGGGGTGGGAGTCATAATATTTCTTTGCATCATCATCTGCAACTTTAATACCGGGCATGACCTTTTCGTCGATATATTTCTCAATGGTTTTGCTCTGTTTGATCTGGGACAGAATAAAGTCTTCCGTATAGCCCATTTTCTTAATCTGTTCCTGAAAAGCGGCTTCTGTTTCAAACTGTTTTTTGAAATTATCCAGTTCCGCCTTAATTTCTTCGGGGGTAATAACGATTTTCTGGGCGGTGCTTTCCTGAAACAGGACTTCCTGATCGATCAGGCTTTTTAAAATATTATCTTTGAATTCATCAAGCTTGGCGTCATCCAGAGGCACACCCCTGCTGGCATAGCGCTCTTTGATGAGGTTGAATTTGCGTTCCATATCTTTCTGGGCGATTTCAACGCCGTTGACCCGGGCGATGAACGTATCGATAGGTTTTTCTTTCTTGATTTCGGGCGCTTTGTCAGCAGCGCCGGCAAATCCCGTCAGAAGCATCATTGTCAGGGAAAAAATGATGAGGTGAATGGTTCTTTTGATGGAAATACGCATGGATGGAATCCTTTTCAATAAGTGAATAAATAAAATGATGTCTGTCAATCGCACCATTCCGACAAAAACTCAAGACATCTTGCAAAAGGTGGACTCTCAAAATATAAAAATTATCGTTATCATTTTGGTTTGGAAAATGCCAGCAAGTTTTTTTTGGGCAAGTCTAAAGACGGCTGGAAAAGCATTTTTTTGACGATCTGGCCGAAAATAAAAAAACCGGCCCGCAAGCGGCCGGTTGATTTAAAAGGATTGAGATGTTGATGGCTGGTCGGGACGGCAAGATTTGAACTTGCGACCCCAGCGTCCCGAACGCTGTGCTCTACCAGACTGAGCCACGTCCCGACTGTTGGCTGGTTTATTTATGTAACAATTTTTGAAATGTCAATCAAAAATATTGTTTAAAACAATGGTCTCCTCCCGGCCCGGACCCACGGAAATGATATCGATTTTGGTCTCCGTCAATGCTTCGATGCGCTTGAGATAATTTTTGGTGTTCGGCGGCAGGTCATCATAGGCGCGGATTTTGGAAATATTCTGCTTCCAGCCCGGCAGGGTTTCATAAACGGGCTTGCACTCGGCCAGAATTTCCAGATCCGCCGGGAAATTTTTGATGACGGCGCCGTTATACTCATAAGCGGTGCAGATATTGATCGTATCCAGATCATCCAGCACATCGAGTTTGGTGATGGCAAGCCCTGTAAGGCTGTTGAGCCGGACGGCGTTATTTAAAATGACCGCATCCAGCCATCCGCAGCGGCGGCGTCTGCCGGTGGTGGCCCCGAATTCCGCTCCCTTGGCTTGAATTTTATCGCCGATTTCGTCAAACAGTTCCGTGGGAAAAGGCCCCATTCCGACTCTTGTGGTGTATGCCTTGACAATGCCGATGACGCCGGTGATCCGCCGGGGGCCAATGCCGGCGCCGGAACAGGCGTTTGCGGAAACCGTGTTGGAGGACGTAACAAAGGGATAGGTGCCGTGATCAATGTCCAAGTGGGTACCCTGGGCTCCTTCAAACAGCACCTGCCGGCCTTCTTTAATCCCCCTGTCAATAAACACGGAAACATCCGTCACATAGGGGGCCAGGCGTTTCTGGAATAATCTGTATTGGTTGATAACCGCATCCGGGTCCACGGGGTTTTCGGAGAAAAACCGGGTCAGATAGAAATTTTTTTCATTGCAGACGGAGCGGACTTTTTCTTCAAATATTGTGTCATTTAAAAAATCCACAAACCGGATGCCGCACCGGGCTGCCTTGTCTTCGTAGCAGGGGCCGATGCCCCGCCCCGTGGTGCCGATCTGTTTGTTTTTGGCCGCCGCATTCTCCCGGGCCGCGTCCAGTCGCTTGTGATAGGGCATGATCAGATGGGCTTTTTCGCTGATAATGAGTTGCTCCGGCCCCACGGCAATGCCTTTTCCCGTGAGGTAATCAATTTCTTCCAGCAGCACTTCCGGGTCAACCACCAGACCGTTGCCGATCACGCAGGTTTTTCCCTGAAGAATGCCTGACGGAATCAAATGGCTGATAAATTTCTCGCCTTCGACCACCATGGTATGTCCGGCATTATTGCCGCCCTGAAACCG
>PCSG01000399.1 GCA_002772195.1 Desulfobacterales bacterium CG23_combo_of_CG06-09_8_20_14_all_51_8
CCTGGTGGTGCCGAAGGCTCAGATTGACGCGGCCAAAGACCTTGTCGATGACGGTTTTATGACAGCCCTTCACCGATCGGTTGACCAGGTCACGGAATTTCACAAGCGGCAGTTGCGAAATTCCTGGATCGCCACCCCTCGGCCCGGCGTCATGCTGGGGCAGCTAGTCAATCCAGTGGATGCGGCCGGTGTCTATGTTCCCGGCGCCAAGGGAGGCACAACGCCTCTGGTGTCATCGGTGCTCATGGGGGTGATTCCGGCGAAAATCGCAGGCGTGAAGCATATCGCCATGACCACCCCGCCCACCCGGGACGGATCTATCAACCCGTACCTTCTGGTGGCCGCGGCGACCGTCGGCGTGGACGTGATTTACCGGGCCGGCAGCGCTTGGGCCGTGGCGGCCCTGGCATACGGCACAAAAACCATCCGGAAAGTGGATGTGATCGTGGGGCCGGGAAATATCTATGTGACCCTGGCCAAAAAAATGGTGGCCGGCGTCGTGGGCATCGACATGATCGCCGGGCCCAGCGAGATCCTGGTCCTTGCCGATGAAGCGGCCAATCCGGAATTCATCGCCGCCGACCTGCTTTCCCAGGCGGAACATGATGCGCTGGCCTCTTCCCTGCTGATCACGCCATCGGAAACTTTGGCCGAAAAAACCCTTGCGGCACTGGCCCGCCAGTTGGATCAGTTGGAGCGAAAAAGCATCGCGCAACAATCGCTGGCATCCTTTGGCGGGATCATGATGGTGCCCGATATCGAAACCGCTGTTGATCTGGCCAATCGCATCGCGCCGGAGCACCTGGAACTCCAGGTCAAAGACCCGTTTGCCTGGATCGGGTCCATCCGCAATGCCGGGGCGGTTTTTGTCGGGGAATATACGCCCGAGCCGGTGGGGGATTATGTGGCCGGGCCGAACCATGTGCTGCCCACCGGCGGCACGGCGCGGTTTTCTTCCGCCTTGTCCGTGGACACGTTTTTAAAACAGACCAGCCTGATTCATTATTCAAAGGCGGCCTTTGACCGGGAGTCCGGGGATGTGATGCGACTGGCCCACGCCGAAGGCCTGGGTGCCCATGCAGGCTCCGTGGCGGTGAGAGGCAAATTCCCGGGGCCGACTTAGAAAACAGGGTTTAACTTGACAAGGGGGCAGACAGGGATTACCTTCATCTGAATGAGAATATGCTCAAAATAAAGGGGAATTATGGGAAGACCGCATAAAAAACGATTTGTCGCCTACAATCCCGGGGTTTGCTATTTTAAGCCCAGGGGCATTCCAATGCTGGATCTCGAGGAGATCCGTCTGACCATCGATGAACGGGAAGCCCTCCGTCTGGCGGATCTGGAAGGATTGTCCCACGAGGAAGCCGGTCAGATGATGGGGGTGTCCCGGGCGACCTTCGGCAGAATTATCGAACAGGCCCGGAAAGTGGTCGCGGATGCCCTGATCAACGGCAAGGCCATCCATATTGAAGGCGGTAATTACGAGATCAGCGATACAGAGCGGCTTTTCAAATGTGAAAAATGTGAATATCAATGGCACGAAGATTGCGGCACCGGCCGGCCCAGGGCATGCCCTTCCTGCCGCCATACCGGAATTCACCGGGTGTCATCCAAATAAGTTTTTATATGAAAAAGAAGAGGCAGGGTTATGGAAAATTGTCAAAGCGGGACCTGCGGGATCCAGGAGCAGAAAACCTATGAACAGGCAAAACAGGATCAGGCAGTTGAGGTCAAAAATACCTTATCGAAAATTAAACATAAGCTGCTTGTCATGAGCGGCAAGGGCGGGGTCGGCAAAACCAGTGTATCCGTGAACCTGGGTATCGCCCTGGCCAAAAAGGGATATCAGGTGGGCATCATGGATGTGGACCTGCATGGGCCGGATGTTCCGCGCATGCTGGGGTTGAAGGGCGAAGTCACGGCCTGTGAGGGGAAACCCAAACTGGTGCCCATGACGTATTCGGAAAATCTCAAAGCCATTTCTATGGAATGTTTCATGCCCAACAAAGACGATGCCGTGATCTGGCGCGGCCCCCTGAAACATTCCGCCATCAATCAGTTTATCTCGGACATCGACTGGGGGGATCTTGATTTTCTGATCATTGACTCGCCGCCGGGAACCGGGGACGAACCCTTAAGCGTGGCCCAGACCATTCCCGACGCCAAAGCCATCATCGTGACCACTCCCCAGGAAGTGGCCCTGTCCGATGTTCGCAAATCCATTAATTTCTGTACGAAAATAAATAAAGAAATCGTGGGCATGATTGAAAACATGAGCGGTTATATTTGCCCGCACTGCGGAAAAACCGTTGAACTGTTCGGCACCGGCGGTGGCGAAACCACAGCCCGGCAATTCAACATCAGTTTTCTGGGCAGGATTCCCTTTGATCCCAATATCGTCAAGGCCGGAGATTCCGGGCGCTCCTATCAGGAAGACAATAAAGACGCGCCTGCGGCCCAGGCATTTGCCAAGACAGTGGATAAAATCATCGAGCGCCTGCACGCCTAGTCGTTGTTAAAAATATTGTATTTATTATACAATTTTTCTTCGGGAGGGAGGCCCCATGAAATCGACTGGTATTGCATTTTTTAAAATCGCCCGGCAATTCCATCTATTTTTATTGAGTGTTCTGGTTTTGTCCCTTCTGCTGACCGCCTGCGGCCCGGCCAAAAAATATGCCGGGCCGACGCTGCCGGACAATGAAATCGCCGTCATCAAACCAGGGGATAAAATGTTCACCCACGTGAGTATCCTCTCGGTTGATAAAATCAGGTTGTATACCAATGAATCCAGCATTTCCGTGCATCCTGGAACTCATACCGTGTTTATCGAAGCGGTGCTGGATTATCCGTTTCTGGACAGCGATTTATATTTCAACCAGTATCTGACCTTTAACGCGGAAGCCGGCCAGGGATACACCATAAACGTCACGATTCTGCCCACGGAAAAACAGGGGGTCTCATGGGTGACATCTGACAGGGACCCGGAGGCGTTTGTTGTTAAAAAATATGCCATGGATATAGTTCCTCTGCCGTCTTTTGACTGATTCCAAGCTGAATTTAGCAGAAAGAGGGAGGGGAGTTGACGACAAGTGCAGGGAGAATGCGTCTTTTTAATTTTTTACTAATTTTTTAAATAATGCGTTTTCTTTTCTTTTTCATCATAGAGAAAGTTGTCCGCTTTTTTCAGAAGGTCGGCCGCGTTTTGAATGGTCGTTTCCCGGAGGGAAGCAATG
>PCSG01000421.1:0-10234 GCA_002772195.1 Desulfobacterales bacterium CG23_combo_of_CG06-09_8_20_14_all_51_8
GACCAGGACCAGCAGCAGCGTGCCGAAGCCCGTGAGGATAAGGGAAAACACGCACCAGCCGTCGGCTTCCCGATCATCGGCCAGGTATTTGGAAAAAATGGGAATAAAGGTGACGGACAGAAAGCCGCTGGCCACGATATGGTTTAAGATTTCCGGCAGCACAAAGGCGATCTGATAGGCGTCCACCGAGGCGTTGGCGCCGCCGGACCAGGCGATGACCATTTCCCGGAAAAGCCCCATGAGCCGGCTCAGGAAAACCGACGCCATCATGATCAGAGAGGCGATCCCGACTTTTTCGTATACGGATCTGGATGCCGGCATGAGGGTCTTCTTGGCTAGGGATTCTTCAGGGTGTCTGTGATGGCACTGATCCGGCTGGAAATATCCCGGACCGTCATCTGGCGGTGGTCGATCCACCATTTTGCCTGGGGTTGACTTTGCCAGTCAGCGAGGAATTTTTCAAACGCCTGATCCGAGAGCTGTTTTTCCGCATCAGAGGCGAATTTCAGGCTTTGCTGAAAGTATTTGACCTTGTTGATCAGTTCGGCCCGGATTTTTTCCGCCCATGAGATCGTTTTCTCAGAGCCGGTCAGCTCTGAAAAGCCGATTTTCTGATGGGCCGCTGCAAGGTCCGTGGTCTGCTTTTTAAAATACTGCCGTTTGCACTGTTCGCAATACCAGTCCTTTTTATCCGCGACGAACAGGTTTTTATCATGGGAGTCAAAAAGCTGGACTTTGAAACGGGTCCGGCAGGTGCGGCAGATGACTTCATAGGTATTGACGGGGTCGGTCATGGGAGATCCAATTGTGCCATGGTTGGGGTTTATTTTTCCGGCTGCGGGTCCGGCATGATAATCAGGTCAATGCGCCGGTTGATGGCCCGGCCTTCGGGCGTGGCGTTGGATGCCAGGGGCCTTTCCGGGCCGTAGCCAACGGCAATGAGTTTTTTCTCGGGCAGGGTCTGATTGGCGATGAGATACTGGCGCACGGATTCGGCCCGCTGCTGGGACAGGTGCTTGTTGAGCTGAGGGGTTCCCGTGCTGTCGGTATGCCCTTCAATGACCACCGACGGCTCTCCAAACGTGCGGATAGCATGCCGGACTTTGCTGAGCAGCATATAATTGTCCGGCATGATGATGGCCTGGCCCACGGGAAATCGGATGCCTTTTAAACGGATGACCAGTTGATTGCCTTTTTTGTAGATTTCCGCCTCGTTGGCGTCAAAAAAATTCTGGACCTCAGTAAACAATTGATTGAATCGTCTTCCCGCCGCCAGTTTCTGCTCCGTGGCCCGTTGTTCGGCCAAGAGCTGTTCATTGGCGGCCTGTTCCTCTTGAGTTTTACCCTCCAGAAAAGCGATACGCTGATTCAGGGCGTCCAGGCGCTTCTCACAGTCCGCCTTCGCGGCCTCGGTTTCCCGTTGAGTTGATTTTAATTTTTCATTCAGAAATCGGTTGTTTTCCTGAAGGGAGCTGATGGAGCCTTTGATGTTGTCCACCTGGACATAGAATTTCTGATCCCGCATATCCGGGGCTTTGAGCTGGCCGGTGATCAGGCTTAACGTGTCTTCGATATAAAATGCGATTTCTTCCGGCGTCATGGATTCGATGGCTTTGCACTGGTCCGAGATGACCAGGGCCCGTTTGGCCATAGACAGGCTGTTCCGGGCCATTTTATATATTTCTTCCTTGGCATAGGGGTTCTGGGAAATATAGGCGTTGGTCTCCTTTAACAGTTTTTTGGCCTGATCGAAGGATTCAGGGGCATATCGGGTAATTGTGTCTTCTTTTGCTTTTTTGAGGATGTCTCTGACCTCGCCGATGGTTTCAACTTTAATGGCCCGCAATTCCAGATCTCGGAAATCCTTGTCCACTTCCGGGGAGTTTTTTTTCGCATAGTCGATGTTGTTTTTTTCAATGGCCTGGGTGAGAATCAAAAATTGGTCTTCAACCTCCCGGTAGTCTTCCTCCAGTTTGGTGGCGCCGGCAATTCGGGCTTTGCTGCGGCTTTCAATCACCGGTTCAAGGACGGTCCGGGCGACTTTCGCATTCTCTTCCGCAGCGTGAAGATATTGTCGCGCAGTACCCGTATACTCCGTCACCAAGGAAATGTCGCTTCCCTTTTCCGCTTCGTTTTTGGCTTTTAAACTTGAATTTTCCGCTTTGGCAAACATGTCGGGAGACAGAATATCGATCTGATTTTGCCGGGCGACGGTAATTTCGTTTTCTATCTTATTGATTTCATATATCGGCTTTAGATCCGCAGCAGGGGCTTCTTCGGCAACCGGCCCGGGAGGTGTCGTTCCGCAGGCAGTGATCACAACGACTGCAAAAAGGATGATGATCAAATGGAACGAGAATGGGTTGCGCATGTCGGATCTCCTTGTGTCGTTCTGGACGGGATCATATTCTGCGATGAAGTGACGATTATGGTATCGTCTGGTTCATTCAGCACATAAAATATAATGGATCGGACAGTCAACACAAAACAAGCCCGGCCGGATTCTCCCGTGTTCCGGGAAAGGCTAAAATGGAATTTTCGGCCAAGATAGATGGAAAACATGAGTTGCGTATATAAAAAGATCCGGCAGAAAAATAACGGAGAAAACCGCCATAAGATGAATGAGATAGGATGAAAAAAAGCTGTGGGAACGTTCTCTGACAACTCCCAAAAAAATGCTGAAAAAGAATGCGGCAACATAAATCGAGCCGTGTCTTAAGGTGATTGAGAAAGGATTGAAGGTTTCGTT
This sequence comes from Desulfobacterales bacterium CG23_combo_of_CG06-09_8_20_14_all_51_8, assembly GCA_002772195.1. Taxonomy (GTDB): domain Bacteria; phylum Desulfobacterota; class Desulfobacteria; order Desulfobacterales; family Desulfosalsimonadaceae; genus SURF-3. The sequence continues at coordinate 2,750 of PCSG01000421.1, forward strand.
TTGAAAAAACGGCAGAAGGGTCAAGAACACGGCATACAGAAGCGCGGTGCCGACGTTGGGCCAGGAAATGAAAAATTTACTGCTGCAGCTCTGGATTTTTGATTTCTGGGCCAGGATGCCGTGAAGCACGCCCCTGAAGAGATATTCGGAGGCAAAAGGCAACAGCATGCCGGAAAGGAGCAATCGACTGATATCGGGAATACGATAAGAAGGGTGTTCCACCGGCGCCCAGGCGCCTCCGGCAAAGGCAGCCAGAATGGCAGCCGGTAATATGAACCACCAATTTTTCCCCACAGGCGAAATGATTCCAAACTGCCACAGCCGGCGGTGAGATACGACCGCCAGAATGATGGTCGTAAAAAAAATCAGCGCGATGCTGAATTGTACATACGGATCAAAAACAATCGTGTTTAACGAGGGGGCGTTGAACCATTTGCCGGGATGCCAGTGTGCTCCTGAAAACAATTCAGCGGCTGCCAATGCTCCTACGGCCGATACTGTAACTAGAAAAAATTGCAGGGTCTGCTGAACAAAGGAATATTTCTGAAACGCTTCCCGACACCCCTTTGCGATTTCTTCGGGCGTCAATTTTGTTCCTTGATCCCGAGGCGATCCACCGATATCGGAGGACCCGCCCCACCTGTCCCGGGTCCGGCACTTGACGGCTGGGTCCAGGAAATTTAATTTTTCATATACATCTTCCAGGCTGCCGCGCAAAAACGGATCAATCTGACGTAATGTATAGGCTGTCGGCGTCCGTCTGAGAATCGCCAGACCGATGCTGCTGCCGTAAATCTTTTTAAGCAGAGGTTCGATTTCATAAATTCCCATATCGGATTGCACGACTACCGCTACGCGATTGTCCGGAAGATTGACACGGGCAAGCTCCTCAATGCCTAATAATTTACCGAACTTGTGAGGTTCATACATGATCTGGTCAATATCATGTAAGATATCGGCAACATACGCGATAAAATCTATCTGTTCCCCCCATTTGCCATCCTTTTTTAAGCGGACCTCTGTGCTGCGCAAATAATCAATAATTCGCTGGCTTTGATTGATCTGGGCAGGCGGGAGAGCGGTTAATGTTTTCAGCTCAAGGCCCAGTGAATCAATGGCCCCTTCAAGGCGAATCAATGGAAATAGAATATGTTCGCGGATCGATTCCTGCTCGCTGATTCTGATATGATTAAGCAGCAGCCAGATTGCAAGGACCGTGTCCAAGTCCGGATCGTTTGCAATGATTCGCCATTCCCGGCCGCGCAGGTCAAATCCTTTTTTCAGCATTACCAAGGCTTGCTCGCAGGTTGAAAGAGTAAATGCGCGTACGCATCCTTCATGGTGATCAAAATTATATATCTGCCTGGCATTATCGAGAAAAGGCCCGTTTTGAGCAACCCCGTCAAGATATATGGTCCCAGGCGAAGATTTATTCATCGTAGCGGCGGAAACAGACAGGCCGAATTTTATTTGCACGGTGAGATTCGGGGCTTCAATACATGAAAGCACTTTTTCTCCACCGATGTCCCGAATCGAATATCGATTGGGAAATTCGGCTGCCGGCATACGTGTATTTTTTCGGGCAGGGCTTTCGCCTATATTCTTTTGATCCACTTTACCCAAAAAATTACTGGAAGATTTGGGATCGGTTCGCTCAGAATCCATCAGCAGTATCCGCTCATGCGCTTTTAAAAAAAATGGCACTGATTATTTGCAACTGAAAAATGATGCCTCACGGAAATTCACTTTTTAATATGTTAATGTATCGCATTATTCGATTTAAGAATAAAGAAAAAGAATAAAAATACAAAATTAAGGTCCAGGGGGCAAGGAACTGTAAATGAAGCAAAAAGAGTTTCTTTTTGGCCACTCGATATTAATAATCGGCACGATGGGTCCGTGTCCAGGAATGGGTTTGTAATTTCGTCAGACTTTTTTCAGGTTTTAAAATATCTCCTTGATCGAAGATGGTTTTTAGAGGTAATCCTTACACGGGAATTTGGGGCTAATTCCGCTGAAACTGCAAAGGCCGGCTTCCAGCTTGGAATCATGAATGTGATTCGTACCAGCAATTTGTAACCAAATGATTTTATCAAAGAGTTTTTAAATCCAGATGCGCAAACCAAAACGCTCCAAGATTCGTAAGGCATTATTTCTGATTTTATCTGTTTTTACCGTGTTGGTTCTGACGGCCGGTATTACCCTAGTATATTGCTATACACTTTCAAATCAGATCGAAAAACGATTCTCGGCAAGGAAATGGAGCATCCCTTCAAAAGTTTATTCAGATACCCTTTTGCTATATCCCGGTCAACAATTCCAAAAAGCTGCGATTTTAGATAAACTGGTTCGTCTGGGGTATCATCAGGTCTCCCATATCCCGAAAAACAAGGGCGAATATACCCATGATAAAAAAACGCTGACCGTTTACCTGCATGATTTAAAAACACCGGAGCGCTACAGGAGATCTTTTATCGCGCAACTTGCGTTTAAAAACAACGAGATCCTGTCCATCAAAAATTATTCTGACGGCACCCCCATCGGCCTGCTGGAACTTGAACCTGAAGAAATCATGCTTTTTTTCGGAGCGGAAAGGGAACGGCGCCAACTGATTTCCATCAATCAGGTCCCTGAACATGTTATTCATGCCGTATTGTCCGCCGAAGATTCCCATTTCTTTTCCCACCGAGGAATGGATTACAGAGGCATTTTACGCGCGTTTTTTGTCAATCTGCGACATGCCGGCATAAAGCAGGGTGGATCGACCATAACGCAGCAACTGATCAAAAATTATTTTCTGACGCCGGAGAAGTCTTATACACGGAAGTTTAAAGAGATTTGCATGTCCGTGACCATGGAGGTCATGTATGACAAGAATGAAATTCTGGAAGTTTATCTTAATGAAATCTATCTGGGGCAGAAAGGGAGCTCCGCAGTGAGCGGCATTGGCGAGGCATCCGTTTTTTATTTTGACAAACCGGTCTCTGATTTATCGGTTGCCGAAGCGGCTGCCATCGCCGGTCTGATCAAGGGTCCCAACCGGTATTCACCTTATAAAAATGCCGAACAATGTAAAATCAGACGCAATCAAGTCCTTCAGGCCATGTATCAAAATAAATGGATTGATAAAAAGCAACTTCATTCATCCATGATGGCGCCTGTGGCGCCGGCGGGATATCAGGCCTATGGGAAGAAAGCGCCTTATTTCATGGATTATTTAACGGAACAGCTTAAAACTCTGTATTCGGCGGACGATTTATCCAGTTTGGGACTTGCCGTTTATACGACATTGGATACCGAAGTTCAAAAAGCCGCGGAAACAGCCCTTGAAAAAGGTTTGTCCCGACTGGAAGCACTTAATCCCAAACTCAAAAAATCAATTTCTGAATCCCGTCTTCAGGGGGTTGTCATTGTCATGCAGCCCCAGACCGGAAACATTCTGGCGATGGTGGGTGGAAGGGATTATAATGTCAGCCAGTTCAATCGTGCCGCCCATGCGCGCCGGCAACCCGGCAGCGCTTTTAAACCATTTGTATATGCCGCAAGCCTTGATCAATACACTCCGGCTTCTTTGTTATCGAATATCCCGAAAACCTATGATATTGACGGTACGGTGTGGGAACCGAAAAACTTTTCCGAGTTCCCCGAAGAATATGTGAGAATGCGAACCGCTCTGGCGCAATCCCTCAATATAGCCACCGTTGACCTTGCCATGCATGTCGGTCTGGACAAAATCCTTGAAACGTCAACCGCGTTTGGATTTTCAACATTCAAAACCATATACCCCTCCATTGCATTGGGTTCAATGCCGGTGATTCCCCTTGAACTGGCCCGGGCATATTGTCCGTTTGCGGCAAATGGCATATTGCCTTTTCCATTGTCTTTAAAAGAAGTCGCAGACGAAGAAAATAAACTGTTGCAAAGGCGGCATATGCAGATTACGCGGGCTATTTCTCCTGAAAAAGCCTTTCTCATCAATTCCATGCTGCAAAGCGTGGTGAATGAAGGAACCGCCGTATCCTTGAAGCATATGGGGATATCGTATCCGGTCTGCGGAAAAACAGGCACCACCAACGACAACCGGGATGCCTGGTTTATCGGATTTACGCCGGATATCCTTGCGCTGGTCTGGGTCGGCTTTGATAATGGCCAATCCATTGCATCATCCGGCTCAAGGGCTGCTTTGCCCATATGGGCGGAGCTGATATCACAATTACCCCAGTATGTATCCCGCAGCTCTTTTGCCATGCCTCCAGGGGTGATTAAAAAAGTCATTTGCGCCAAAACCGGCATGCTTGCAGTCAAAAATGCATGTCCGGAACCTATAGAAGAGTTTTTCTTAAGCAACCATGCGCCCACTGAATTTTGTTCGGAACATCAGACCCAAAATCTTTTTAAACAGGTGATCGATGAGCTTAAAGATATTTTTAATCCGTAATATGTTTCTTTATTTTTTAATCGTGATCTTGATGCTGGGTGTCACCTCCTGTGCTCCTAAAGGGATTACGCCTTCTCCGTATCCTACCCAAAAGCCCATGCCGAGGGGTGATTTTCCAGTGGAGCCAGTGGAAAAACAACCATCGGTTGAAGAACCAAAGCCCAGAATGATTGCCTCACTTCAGCTGACACAACAAGCCCAATCTCTTATTGAGTCCCGTCAGGCGGATGGTGCGATTCGCATACTTGAAAAGGCCGTGGCGCTTGATCCGTTAAACGGCCGGAACTATTATTATCTGTCCGAAGCCTGGTTGATCAAAGAAAATACGGAGCAGGCCGCCAGTTTCAACGAATTGGCATCCATTCATTTGAGTTCCGATGAAAAATGGCGCCAACGCATAGCAAATCAAAAACAAAGGATAAAGGAACAGGCGGATTTAATAAAAACTGAGTGAAGTTGCTACCGTGCTTCAGGAGAATAAGGATAAAAAAAGTGGATTGCCTTCTGGCCCGGTTGTTGTTGTCGCCTTTGATACCAATAAACGGGAGAGATTTAGATTTATAAGACTAACCGGGACCGATCCACAAAATCCAGCTTCAGTTTTTTCAGAGTTTTTTGCGTGGGAACCCCGTTTTCATCCCATCCCCATTACGGAGGGTTATCGTCGATGCGTCAACTGATCCAGCAAGGATTCAGCTTCTTCTGTGCTCTCCGCGTGTATGGCGCTGTAATCGCCGACTTCCCGGCTGTTTTGATCCAGAAGTTCAAAAATGCTCCTCGCGCCGACCCGAACTACCTTTGACACGCCCATCATTGACAAATATTCAATAATAAGCCGGGCCATCCGCTTTTCTTTTTCTGTCGGGGCCGTCATTTTCCGGAGGTCCGTCAGGCAGGTAAAACCGGGCTTTAACCCTTTCACGGCATTGACGACTTCAATGATCTCGTCGGCCATTTCATCATCTGCTATTTCCGAAAATCGCAAGTACAGCCTGTTTTTAGTTTTATCGGTCAGAATTCGTTGCATATCCATCCGCATTTAAAAGGAAATTTGTTTGCGTTGATTTTTAGATAAAACTATCACATTTTGAAAGAGGAAAACAGAATTTTAAAATTATTATTCTGGTTATCTATTTCTATCAAGTTGAACATGTCGAGTTTTAATAGCTTGTGTAAGATTTCACTGGATACCCGCCTTCGCGGGTATGACGATTGCGGGTTCTTCTATGAAAATATGAGGTTATGTCATTCCCGAGAAGTCGGAAATCCAGTTGCGTATAATCGAATCAATAGCAATTAAACGCAACTTGTGTGAACTGGATAAGCAATTTTTTATTTCCCTTTAAAATCCGGCAGGCGTTTTTCCTTGAATGCTTTTGGCCCTTCCCGGGCGTCTTCGCTTAAAAAGACGGGGATGCCGAATTCCAACTCCTTTGCCAGCCCGTCCTTGAGGGGCAGCCCGATGGCCGCCTGGACCGACTGTTTGATGGCTTTGACCGCCAGAGGGCCGTTTTTGGAGATAATGTCCGCGTATCGCTGGGCTTCCGCCATAACCTGGTTCTTGGGCACCACCTTGTTTATAAACCCGAGCCGCAAGGCTTCTTCCGCGTCAATCAGTTCGCCGGTGAGAAGCATTTCCATGGCCTTGACATAGGGGATCTGCCGGGGCAGCTTAACAGAGGACCCCATGAGGGGAACGATGGACCATTTGACTTCCTGAAGGCCGAATTTGACGCCTTGGGCGGCGATGCGGATGTCGGTGGAATAAAGAATCTCCATGCCGCCGGCAATGGCATGGCCGTTGATGGCCGCGATGATGGGTTTGTCGATTTTCATGGTCCGTAAGAATGCTTTTTGCGGCAGATACGGGTCCTTCTGGATGATTTTATCCGCCTCGGTTTCCGGCTGCCGGACACCGGTGATGAGGGGGATCAGGCGTTTCAGGTCTGCGCCTGAGGAAAATACATCGTCGCCCGCGCCGGTAATAATGGCGCAGCGGAGATGGTCATCGTCCCGGTAGTTTTTCCAGGCATCGATAATTTCGACCACGGTTTCCGGATCAAACGCATTCTGCGCTTCCGGACGGTTTAAGGTGATATAGGCGATTCTGCCTTTTTTTTCATAGATGAGGGCCATGTGATTAGTTTCCTTTTCTTAATCTATGCTCGGTTTGTAAAATTCTTGGGATGAAATAACAGGGGTATTACGTCGCCCCTTCGGGGCTTGGGAATACCCTTTCTTGGTCCTGGGGTTAAAACCCCAGGCTAATTAAACACCGCCCCTTCGGGGCTTGGGAATACCTTTTTTGATCCTGGGGTTAAAACCCCAGGCTAATCAAATACCGCCCCTTCGGGGCTTGGGAATACCCTTTTGGTCCTGGGGTTAAAACCCCAGGTTAATCAAATACCGCCCCTTCGGGGCTTGGGAATACCTTTTCTTGGTTCCGGGGTTAAAATCTCGGGCTAATTAGACTCAGCCTCTTCGATGCTTGGGGCGCGTTGTTCCACGTTCTGGGGTTAAAACCCCAGGCTAATCAAATACCGCCCCTTCGGGGCTTGGGAATACCTTTTCTTGATCTTGGAGTTAAAATCCCAGGCTAATTGTCACCCTTTCGGGGTTTGTAGGTATCCATTTTGCCCCGAAGGGGCTTGGTAATATAGCCTGGGATTTTAACCCCAGGGCATAAAACAAAACACCCAAGCCCCAGCGGGGCGACGTATTATTCCCAAAGATATTTTTTGTCGTATTGAATTCCGTTTTTTTCAAGAAACCCGACGAATTCCTCTTTAAAGCTTATGCGTTGATGATGTTGTTTCTGGTTACCAACATATTCAATTGTATGGGGCAATTGAGATTCGCTGATGGAAAAAATACCGTATCCCGCCTGCCATGAAAACCGGCCATGGATTTTCTGGCGATCGTTAATCCATTTTGAGGAGTTCGCCTTGATATGTTTAAGGATATCCGGAATAGAATGAGTCGGCTTCAACCGGACAACAATGTGAACATGATTTTCTGTCCCGCCGATTTTTAAGAGATTGGCCCCT
>PCSG01000421.1:10428-11579 GCA_002772195.1 Desulfobacterales bacterium CG23_combo_of_CG06-09_8_20_14_all_51_8
GAAGAGAAATTGTTGACAAGGTTGGTGGCCTTGCGGACTTAGATTATAAAACCTTTGGCGCTGAGGATACTGATTTGTCTTGGAGAATATCGGCACATGGTTATAAGTTAGTTGTGACTTCTGGTGTATACGTTCACCACTTTAAACACAAAAGTTCAGATGAAAACAATCTAAATCGTAAGAAATTTTGTCGTGTTAATAATGAGGTGTTCTATCAGAAATGGAAAAGTGTTATTAAGAGTTTTCTTAATAAGGAGATTCAAAATGGAATAGACGTAAAAAAACTTATGTCAGACGAAGCATACTATGAGTATTGGTTTCTAAGAAGACTCAAAGAAAACATTGGGAACAAAAGATTCTGGGAAGGTGTTAGCCTTACAGATTAAGAATTATGGAAGAGAAATTTAAACACTACGAATTGAAAGTAAAGATACATAAAGCTTTTGGGAATTTGTATAGAAAAAAGCATACTCTTATTGTTTGTATAGATAAAAATAAAAAAATATTGGTTGGGAGCAAACCCAATTTCTATCCTAAGGGTATAACTAGACTTCTTGGGGGTGGAATAAGAGAGGGAGAAGATGAAACTAGTGCTGCATTGCGTGAGCTCCAAGAAGAAACAGGACTTAACTTTATGGGGGAAGATTTAATTTCCTTAGGAGATATTAATGTAGTTGCTACTACCGACAGAGGAGAAATATTTAATATGGTGACATATCTTTTTGCTGCATTTGTTGATAGCGAACAAACAAGAGGTGGAGACGATGTTAAATTTATCATTGGACTTGATAAACTAGAATTCGAAAAATTAATAAAAAGCTTTTATAAGCTTCCAGATGACTTTTGGTACGAAGGTGTTGAAGGCAGACACTCATGGGGCGATTATGGTAAAGTCTATGGGTTTATTCACGAAGTCGCTCTAAAAGAGATTTCTTCAAAGAGCCTCATTTAGCTTTATACAGGAACTTGTTTCCATAAGTTCTTTGCTCCTCCGGTACATGTAGTCATAATTTTTTATTTCGTCTTTCAGCCGATACTTTCCAAGAAAATGTTTTCCATCAAATAACTGATTCAAATCTTTTTTAGGCGAGAAGTCTATCTTAGTTTTTTGTAAATATCTTAATATTTGCCGAGCTAAATTATCACAGTTA
>PCSG01000421.1:11701-11843 GCA_002772195.1 Desulfobacterales bacterium CG23_combo_of_CG06-09_8_20_14_all_51_8
TCTACTTATACGTTGGAGAAACGTTTGTTTATTGCCCGGAATTAGATAAACGATGGCATTGGGCAGAAAAATCTTTTCCTCATCAATGGCCTTTTGAAACATTTCTAAACCATATAAAAAAAAACTTTCTTTGAACTTGTGA
>PCSG01000211.1 GCA_002772195.1 Desulfobacterales bacterium CG23_combo_of_CG06-09_8_20_14_all_51_8
TTCTTTGGGCTTTTGAATGCAGTTGGTGGTCATGAGAATCGCGCCCGGAAATTCGGCGAATTCCTTTTTCTGGTTCTGCCACGCGGTGCCGTAATGCCCGTAAAAATGGGAATATTTTTTGAGTTCCGGATATCCATGGCAGGGCAGCATTTCGCCGTGGGTATAGACGTTGATGCCCTTTCCAGCGCTTTGTTTTAAGATTTCTTCCAAATCCTTCAGGTCATGGCCGGACACCAGAATCGCTTTTCCGGCTTTGGCCCCCAGAGGCACGGCCGTGGGCACCGGATGGCCGTAAGTTCCCGTATTGGCCGCATCCAGGAGTTCCATGGCCCGGAGATTGATTTCCCCGCATTTTAAAACCAGTCCCAGCAGCGTGTCCGCGGAATTGTCCTTGTTCAGGGTGGCGGCCAGGCCTTCGTAAATAAAATCAAACACCTTGTCGTCCGTCTGGCCCAGAATCGCCGCATGATCCGCATAGGCGGCCACGCCCTTAAGTCCATAAGTCAAAATTTCGCGCAACGACCGCAGGTCCGGGTTTAAATCCGGGTCCGCCATGACGCCGACCTTTTCACCCTGGGCCACAAGCCCTGCTTTATCGGCGGCGGGCGCAAACGCCGCCGCGCCATCTTTGTAGTCAGTCCATCCGCCGGCGGCGTTGACTTTCTGTTTTAACGCCTTGCGATGCGCCACCGCCTGATTGATGAGGGCAATAATCCGGTCCGGGTCAAAATCCACATTGGTTAGAGTGGAGAAGGTCGCTTCGCAGGCGAAACGATCGATTGCCGCATCCCTGACGCCGACTTTTTTACCCTCAAGGGCGATTAAGGACAGCCCCTTGACCGCGTATAGCAGCAGATCCTGAAGCGCCGCCACATCCGGTTGTTTTCCACATACGCCGCCTGCTGTGCAGCCTTCGCCTTTTGCCGTTTGTTCACATTGATAACAAAACATGGTTTCTCTCCTTTTTTTGATGATAATGAAATAGTGATCGGTTTAGCTGATCGGGTTTATTTTCCCGTTTGATCACACCCTATACCGGAAGCCATCCCATTTCCTTGACTTAGGTCAACTTTATCATTTTTTTTAAAAAATCGCCCAATCACCGGCGAGTTTTGCCTTTCCGTTTCTGCACGGAAAACCCGAACCGGCCGATGACCGCGCCGATTTCAAAATACTGGCCCAAGCCATAGGCCAGCAAACCGGCTTTTTCCAGTTGGAACCGGCCTTTGGCGTCGATCAGGCTTGATGATATCTGCACCGCCGAAACCTCACTCACAAACATCACATGGGAACCTAAATTAAGCGTTTCCCGGACCCGGCATTCGATATGGATGGGGCATTCCCGGATAATGGGACACCGCACTTTCAGTGCCTGGGCCTGGGTGAGACCAGCGCCCTCCCATTTATCTACATCCCGTCCCGACACCATGCCGCACCAGTCCACAGCCCTGGCCTGCCGCCGGGAAGGCACATTCACCACAAATTCCCCGGTGCTTTGGATAATATCATAGGAATAACGTTCTGGACGAACGGATATGGACAGCATGGGTGGATCAGAACACACGCTGCCGATCCAGGCGATGGTGATGATATTGGGTTTCCATTCTGGAACGCCGCCGCAGCTCACCATCACCACCGGCAGGGGCGAAAGTACATTGCCGGGTTTCCAAGACTGTTTTTCAAAACGGTCGTTCCTGGCCGTTTCTCTTTTTATTTTATCCATTTCTCTCGCATCTGTTCTGATAATTTTTTCACCAGCGCAAACCCGGCTTCCACGGTTTTTTCACCGTCCAGATTCACAAGGCAACAGGTGGCCGGAGAAATCAGGCTCTGGGATAGTAACTGGTCCCGGTCAATGCCTTTGTCGGTCAACCGCTGCCAGACCGTTTCCAGTTGAACCGTGAGAGATGCCAAATTCTCCGATTCAAATGGTTCAAAATTGGTGGGCACAATCCCCCATGACAGCACGCCGCCCCGGTCCAGAAACCGCCGGATGGACGAGACATAATTGGGAAACACCTCCTTGTTTGAGTAAACATCCAGGGACAGAATCTCCATGTCCTGATTTAAGAGAAAATCCCAGTCCGGGTTGCCGCAGAGATGAATGCCTCTGGGCCGGTCGATCATGTCAAAAAAAACTTCCAGATCCCCTTTGGCTTTCACGTCCCCATACCCGGCCATGGCGGAAAACAGAAACTGAAGGCCCGGTTCATCCACAAACATAAAGGCATTGGGGTTCATTTTTTTAAGCCGCGCCAGCTGCACGTTGACGCGGCGAGCCATGAATTCCAGCATGAACGGACGGACGGTATCGTCAAAAATAATGGGCCGGTCGTCCTGATCGGCAATATTGAATCCAAAGCTGACCGGGCCTTCAAGCTGGCCCCGGATGGCCGGCCGGTCAGCCAGATCCAGTTTCAGAAACCGATGATAAACGGCGGAATATTGGGGGCTGATATCGAAAAGCGCCGGGGATTCGAAATTCGCCAGCACGTCTTCCAGCTCTTCGATAAATTTGTCCATGGAAAACCGAAGGGTCCGCTTTTCCAGGTATAGGACAATTCCCGGAAAATGCTCGGCGGCCTGGACATACATGTCCTCATAGTAGTTGAGCCGGGGAAGCTGGGGCCAATAGGGGATATCCATGGTCAGGGTGATTTCAATGGCCCTGTCCACGTCCGTGTGAGGCATGACCGCCATGGCTGTTGTCAAAAGATTTCCGGGAATGGGCATAGGACCTCCTGTAATGATTTAAAAAAATATAACACCCCGCCCCGGAAATCAAGGATATCCCCAACCGGAGATCCATCACCCCCGCGACCCATCAAACCAGATCACTCGCGGCTTCTCCCGCCGGACGAACCGGCCGATCTTACCCGAAGGAAAGCCGACAGCTAACGCCATCACAATTTCAAAAGGGTCCACAACCCCCAGCACTTCCCGGCGAAACCGGGGGTGCAGTTTCAGGCCGTCGATGAGCCCCACATAACAGGTGCCAAGGCCCAGGGCATGGGCGGTCAGAACCATGTTCTGAAAACAGATCCCGGAATCGTAATCCACCCCGCCGATGGCCCGGCGGTCGGCCAGCTGCAGAATCAGCGTGGGGGCGTGAAAAAAAATATGATATTCCGGGTCGCTCGTGACCGTATTCACCCCGCCCCGAACCCGCTGATCCGTATCTCCGGGGCGCAGCTTCACCAATAGCGGCAGAATGATTTTCTGCCACCAGGCAAACCGGGCGTCCGGGTCTCCGGGAATTTTTTTATCTAGCCAGGCTTTGGGAAGGGTCAGGCGGGTGTGTACACGCAAGGCTTTTTTGCACCGGCTGTTGATTTCATCAATCAGCGCAGGGTTCCGGATAACAATAAACTTCCAGGGCTGGCTGTTTCCGGCGGACGGCGCAAACCGGCCCGCCTCAATCATCCGGTGGATCAGGTCCCTTGGAACCTGCTTTTTTTGGTACAGCCGGATGCTTCGCCGACCATAAATCACCTTTTCCGTTTCCGTCAATTTATCAGTCGCCGATTCCGCATTTGTCAGCCCGCCTTGCCCCAGCGGATCAGGAAAGGTCATGGGAGTTTCAAACAAGTCGTCATTCTTCCAGAATCCTTGACCCACCCGGTATTCTCCGGTGATGGCAATCGCCTCGGCAGGGCAAACCGCCATGCAGTTCTGGCAGGTAATGCACCGAAAAGCGTCATATCTCTGATTGCTCCGGCATTTATTATCTGCGTCGAGCATCAAGAGCTGAATGGGGCAGGATTTCACGCAACGACCGCAGCCCGTACATTTTTCATCAATCACCGTGATCTTCGAGAAAGTCGTCTGACGCGGCAGTATCATATCTTTTAATTTATCCAACATGGTTTTCGCTTCTCCTTCAATAAAGAAAACGCAATGGGTGGTTCGGATGCATGTTTTGCATATCTCCACTCAAGCATTAGTTGACTTTAAAGTCAATGATATCTTCAATACCTCTTGTCATTAATTAATTTTTAACCTATTGTTTTATTATATATAAATATAATTGAACCCAATTTTTGATTTGTTTAGCTCATAATTTTGTATTGACCATGAGTCAACAAACTGTATAGTTACATTATAAAAGAAACCCATCCGATGGCCCGCGTGCCGGGTCATCCTCCATAAAACCGGGAGAAATTGTTATGACAAACCAAAAATGGATCCGCATTGCTGAACTGGAAAAACAATCCGGCGTCCCCCGCCGGACCATTCATTTCTACCTGCAAAACGGTTTGCTCCATGCGCCGGTGAAAACCGGCAAGACAATGGCCTACTATGATGAAGACCACCTCCGCAAGCTTGGAATAATCAAAGCGGCGCGGGAAAAAGGACTGCCGATAGCGGCCATCCATGAGCGAATCAACGCCCTTGAAACAAATGACGCCGCACCAGTGGTTTCAGGCACTTCTTTTTCGGAAGGCCCTGCCCGTAAATACCGGGGGCAGAAAAAAGACCGGGCCCGGAAAACCCGGGAGCGCATCCTGGATATCGGCTCCCAGCTCTTTCGCAACAAGGGATACCAACAGACAAAAATCAGCGATATCACCACGGCTATGGATGTGGGCAAGGGGACTTTCTATTTCTATTTTTCCGATAAGAAAGCGCTGTTTCTGGAATGCATCCCCCGGATATTCAATGAACTTTTCGCCACCGGCTGGGAAAGGATCAAAAAAGTCGACAATGCCAGGGGAAGGCTTGAAATCCGCGCCCAGATGGTCCTGCCCGTTTTAAAAGAATTTTGCGCCATCCTGCAATTGTGCCGGGAGTCCATGGAAAACAGCGATCCGAAAATACAGACGCTGGGCGAGAACACCTATCATTCCATCTGTCGCCCCATTGAATCCGATATTGAAAAAGGAATAGAGCAAGGCATTTTTCAAACAACCAACCCCCGAATGGCTGCGGTGGTGTTTATCGGCGTGATGGAAAGCTTGAATAACCTGCGGTTGTTTGACCGTCAGCCGCTATCACCGGGAGTCTGGGAGTCCGTCTCGCAGCTTATCCTCCATGGCTTGGTGAGCGGCAAAGACTGATCCGGTTCGGAGAATCGGCAGGCATCGTTTTTATATAAACTATCTAGTTATTGGTATAGTTTGTAATTAATTACAACTTATTATATTTATTAGTTTAATAATAAAATTTATCCCAAAAAAATAAATTTATAAATTTTTATTGACTAAACAGTCAATTTCGAATAGCGTCGATTCGGGTATTCTTTTACACTTTGAACTGACGGGAATCATCAGATGGGCCAAACCATCGCCATTACCGGAATCAACAGCTATTTCGCCGCCACCCTGCTGCCAAGGCTGGAATCGGACCCGGCGGTTGACACCATCATCGGCATTGATAACGCACCCTGGAAGGGCGGATACACCAAGGTCAGATTTTTCCGGGAGGATATCCGCAGCCCAAAACTGGCGGATATCCTGAGAGGCGCTGACACGGTCTTTCACATGGCGTTTATTGTGGGGGAGATCCGGGATAAAAAGGCCACTTCAGACATCAACATCAATGGGACAAAAAACGTTTTTGACGCCTGCGTCTCAGCCGGCGTGCGGAAAATCGTCTATACCAGCAGCGCCACGGTCTATGGAGCGGATATTCATAACCCTTTAGGCATTACCGAAGACCGGCCACCCCTTAAACACAAGGACAGCTACTATAACGCCAGCAAGGTGGATGTTGAAAAGCTGGTGGCCGATTATACGGGAAAATATCCGGATATGATCTTTACGACCCTCCGCGCGGCGCTTCTGTTCGGCCCCCGCATTAACAACATGTTTTCAAAGCTGTTTTCCATGAAACTTTCCGCGCTGCCGCCGGGAGTTTCCTACACCCAGTACGTTCATGAAGAAGATCTGGGGAAAGCCCTTCATCTGGCCTTTTCAAAAGATCTTCCCGGCATTTACAACGTGGGCGCAGATGACGCCATTGCAACAATTTCCGCGTTCAAACAGGCCGGGGTTATGATTGTGCCGATACCGGCATTCCTTTTAAAATGGCTGGCCACGATCGGATTTTTCCTGAGGATTTTTCCGGCCGGCGGCGGCTGGGTGACGCTGGGACGCTATACCATTTTTATGAACTGCGAAAAATTCAAGGCTGCCACGGGCTGGAGGCCCGAATGGACCTCGGAGGCTACATTTTCCGATTTTCTCAAATCCCGGGAACCCGCCGCCCCGGACAATATAACGCAATCCATCCTTTCCTGGATTTTTTCCAGCGGACCCCGAACCCGGCCGACCATGGCCGTGCTGCATTTGCTCAAACTGGGCAAAATTCCCGGATTGCGTCGCCTGATCCCCTGGATGGACCCTAAAAAAAACAGCATGACCTATCTGCCCATCAACGAATCCATAGGCGACATAACGCAACAGATACTGCCCATTCAAGTGGTGCATGATTTTATCGACAAGTCCGACGTCCACGTGATCATGAATAAATGCGGATGCCGTCTGGCCCGGAAATGCGAGCATTTTACAAATGAAATCGGCTGCCTGTTCATGGGCGAAACCGCGCTTCACCTGCCCCATGGCGTGAGCCGCCGGGTTTCCCGCGAAGTCGCGCACGCTCATGTGGAACGGGCCGCCGAAGTCGGTCTGGTTCCCATTACCGGAAAAATCCGGATTGATAATTTTATTTTTTTAACGCCCGACAAAAACAAACTCCTGTCCGTCTGCTTCTGCTGTCACTGCTGCTGCATGATGACCGCCTTTAAACAGATCCCCGGCCCCTACCTGGACAATGTCATGACGCCCTTGGAAGGCCTTGTCATTGAGGTCACCGAAAAATGTCAGGGGTGCGGCATATGCATGGAAACCTGCGGGTTTGACGCCATCACAATCGTTAACGGCCGGGCCGTCCATTCGGATCAGTGCCGCGGCTGTGGACGGTGTGAGCGATTCTGCCCGAACCATGCGGTGCGGATTTCCATAACCAATCCGAATGCAGTGGCTGACGCAGAACAGCGAATCATGGAATATGTTAATATTTAAAAGGTTACGGTTTACACAAAATCCAAAAAACCAGGAATTTTTTTATGCGTGACGTTGCTATTGTTGGTGCCGGGATGCTTCGATTCGGGCGATATCCTGAAAAAGGAATCAAAGATCTGGTCAGAGAGGCGGTGGAGGCTGCCCTTCAGGATGCCGGCATTGATAAAGGCATGATTGAAGCCGCCTATGTCGGCTCAGCGGTTCCCGGCATCATGACCGGCCAGGAGCAGATCAAGGCCCAGGTGACATTAAGCGCCATGGGAATTGAGTCCATCCCCATGTACAATATCGAAAACGCCTGCGCCAGTTCGTCCTCCGCCTTGAACCTCGCCTGGACATCCGTTGCTGCGGGCCTTTATGACTGCGCTCTGGTCGTGGGATTTGAAAAACTTTATGATAAGGACAAGCTCAAATCATTCATGGCTCTGGGAACAGCCGTTGACATTGAAATGGCCCTGAAGATGCTTGCCGATTTCCAGAAAAAACAGGGAGAAGATGAAGCGATCCTTTCGGCGGACAGCGGAAAAAGCAAAAGCATTTTCATGGATATGTATGCCTATTATACCCGGAAATACATGGAAACTTATGGCCTTACCCAGAACCACTTTGCCCGGCTTTGCGTCAAAGGTCATAAAAACGGCTCTCTCAACCCGCACGCCATGTATCAGAAAGAGGTCACCATTGAAGAGGTCCTCCAATCCGGGGATGTGGCGTTCCCGCTCACCCGCATGATGTGTTCGCCGGTCTGTGACGGGTCGGCGGCGGTCGTCATCTGTTCAAAATCAGCCGCTCAAAACATCAAAGCAAAACCAGTCTGGATCGCCGCGTCGGTGGTGGGCAGCGGCCGCATCAGCGACAATATCGGCGATACCCTCACCCGCCGCCTGGCTCCCCTTGCCTATGAAGCGGCCGGCATCGGCCCGGAGGCGATTGATGTGGTTGAAGTCCATGACGCCACAACACCTTCTGAGATCATCTCCCTGATCGAATTAGGCCTGGTCCCCGGCGAAGACGCCCATCGGTGGATTGAAAATGGCGACCTGGATATCAGCGGCCGCCTGGCGTCCAACCCTTCCGGCGGGCTCACATCCAAGGGGCACCCCATCGGCGCCACGGGCCTTGCGCAAATTTATGAAATTGTTCACCAGCTCAGAGGAACCGCCGGCAAACGCCAGACAAACAATCCTTCGGTGGGAATGACCCACAACGGCGGCGGCATTCTGGGCGTCGATGCGGCTGCCATGGCGCTGCATATTCTGAAACGATAAGGAGGCTGATGCATGAATTCCCCAAACCGTCCCTACTGGAATATGGAAGTGGAGCCTAAGCTCAACACCCCGGAAATGCGGATCCTTCAGTTTGACAAGCTCAAAAATGCCCTCGCCTGGCAGTATGATCATACCCCGTTTAATCGAAAGCGATTTGAAAAAGCGGGAGTGACGCCGGCGGATATCCGATCTTTTGATGATTTTGCAGCGGCCATCCCGGTGGCCGGCCAGGCGGAAATCCGGGAAATCATCTCCCAGGTCGGGTTTGACATGGACAAACTCATGATCGAACTCTTCGGCGAAGAACGGTTCAAGGATCTGTATCTTTTGACCACCACATCCGGCACCACCGGCATCCCGACCCCCTACCCCAACTTTAACGCCTCCATTGCCGACGCCCAGGAAATCATGAGCCGGGCCGCCTGGCGAATGGGGGTCCGGCCGGGTGACCGGATCGGCCTTTGCTTCGGCCTGTGCATGCACGCCGCAGGCACCCCCCAGGTATTATGGTACAAGAATTTTCCGGGCATCATGATGATCCCTATCGGGGCCGAGGCAGGCACGGAAAAAATTCTTCAGTTCATCCAGCTTTTCAAGGTCAATGTGTTTACCGGCACGCCATCTCTGGCACTCCACCTGATTGAACGCTGCCCCGAGGTCCTGAAGATGCCGGTGAAGAATCTCGGCATCAAAACCCTGATATTGGGAGCCGAGCCGGGGGCAGGCATTCCCGAGGTCCGCCGAAAACTGGAGGCCGAGTTCGGCGCAAAGGTCTTTGACGCCGGCGCGGGCTACGGCTGCTCCTGCGATCATGAAATTTACCAGGGCATGCACTGGCTCGCGGATGATTATGCCTATTATGAACTCATCGATCCGGAAACGCGAACCCCGGTGCCCATGGAAAACGGCGCCACCGGCATGATGGTGGGCACGTCGCTGAACCCTCGGGCTGCGGTCTGGTTTGACATGCGGTTCACCATGATGGACGTTCACCAGGTCTTCACCGATCCCTGCCCCTGCGGGAAAAGCGGATTCCGGTATAAAATTGTCGGCCGGGCCGACGACATGCTCAAGGTCAAAGGCGTACCGGTCTATCCCGCGTCCATCGAAGGGGTGATTCATTCCATGCCTGAAGCGCTTACCGGCGCTTTTAGAATCGTCCTGGACGAACCGCCGCCCCGGGTGGTGCCCCCGATCAAACTCAAAGTTGAATACGCTGAAGGGATACGAGTAGAAAATTTGCCGGAAATTGAAAACCGGCTCGCATCAAAAATGCACACACTGTTAAAAATCCGGCCGTCGATAACCTGGCTCAAACCCGGCACGCTGGAACGCAGCAGTAAGAAGACGCAGTTGATTGAAAAATCCTATGAGTAAGATCAAATTCGGCACCTTCGCCGACGCCCCCCGATCTGCTGGAAACCCTGCCTGCGCTCGGCAAGCTCAAAAAACTCTGCCCGGCCTACATAAAAACCGCCGAAACCGCCCAAGTCATCGCCCGCCGGTTCGCCCGGGATGAAATGCTGCCAAAGGTGCTTGAAATTGACGCAAAATGCGCAAAAGACCCCCGGTATTTTGACTGGGAGCTGTGGAAAAAAGCCAATGACATCAAGCTCACCATTTCCCCGATTCCTGAAAAAATGGGCGGCCTGGGCTGGAGCGCCCTGGCCAATGCCGTGCTGGTCGAAGAACTCGCCAGCGTCTGCCTGGCAACGGCCAGCAATATCACGTTCAACACCTTCGGCCTTCTGGGCGCCATGGTGGAATGCCGACCCGGCATTGTCTTAAAAGTCATCCGCGAAATGGTGGACGCTCAGAAAAAAGGGAAACCGCTGTTCTGGTCCTGGGCCATTACAGAGCCTTCCGCCGGAACGGATATGGAGGAGGGCCGGGCCATGGCGACCATGCACCCGTCCACTCATGCCGAAAAAGTCCCCGGCGGTTTTAAGATCAACGGGACAAAATGCTTTATCACCAACGGCAGCCTTGCCCATTATGTGATCGCCAACATCCCCTTTGATACTTCCGCGCCCCGGGAATCCATGGCCACCTTCCTGATTCCGACAGACGCCAACGGGTTTTCCGTAGGCGCCGTGGAACGCAAATGCGGCCAGAAAGCCAGCCAGACCGCTGAAATCATCTTTAAAGACGTGCTTGTGCCGGAAGAAAATCTCTGGGAGCCGCCGGGACGGGGGTTGCGCCACACCCGGGAGATTCTATCCATCACCCGCGGATTTATCGGAGTTGCGGGCTTAGGGCTGGCCCGGGGCGCTCTTGAAAAAGCCATCGGATTCGCCGGACGGAAAAAAATCCGCGATCACCGGCTCATTGACGAAGAATGGGTCCAATTTATTATCGCCGACCTCTTGAAAGACATCATGACGGTCCGGCACGCCTGCTATAACTTCGCCATCGCTTTAGATGCCTGCCATGTGTGGCGCATGTTTGATGCTTTTCCGGTCAAGGCGGGACTTAACATCCTCCCCCGGAATCTGCTGCTCGGCAACTCCCTGGCGGAACTTGCCCAAAACAAATTCATTGAAAATATCGGCACGGCTTTTAAAAATAAGCTGGTCACCGACAAAACCGTTGAAACGTTTGTCAAGCATGGGTCCGCCGTCAAGGTGGCGGGCACCGACCTTGCGGTAAAAGCCGCCAACAGCGCGGCCGATATCGTCGGTCTTGAAGGCATGTCCCGGGAACACGGCATTGAAAAATATTTTCGGGACGCGAAAATCACCCAAATTTACGAAGGCACCAACCAGGCCAACCGGATGGATGTATTTGAAAATGCGATCCGCCCGCTAATCTCATAAGGCGGTGAGGCAGCCATGACTTCAGCGATCATCAGCACAATTATTGACGAATGCCGAAAATTCGCCGTTAATGAAATCCGCAGCACTTCTCTTGAGATGGATCTTTCCCCGGATGCCGACCGGGTGAGGCGTATCTGGGGAAAAAGCAGCCAGATGGATCTGCCGTGGCTGAGCGTTCCGGAGATTTTTTCAGGCGGCGGTTGTACCCCGCTTGAATGCGCGAAGATATTGGAAACCCTTGCCGCTGAATGCGCCGGGGTCGCTTCAATATATGCCCATCATTATTGCGCGTGCACTCCCCTGCTGGTGGCCCATGCCGAAATTCAGAAAAAGTGGTTCGCAAAATTCATTGATCCAAAAAACGCACCGCTGATGGCTTCCGTGATGTTGCCCGAAGAATTTGACGAAAGCACTCTTTCCTGGACAAAAGAAAATGGCCAATGCATCCTCAACGGCAAGTCCCCGATCTTCGGCAGCGTAATGCTTGCAGACGGTTTTATGGTGTTTCCCTCTGAGACCGGTCATCCGGAAAACATTCTCTGCCTCTGGATTGACCGGGCGGCCGCAGGGGTCGCCTTTGGGGAGCCGCTTCAACTGCCGGGGTTGAAAATCAATTCATTTGGTTCGATTCTGTTTAATGATGTCAGGGTCCTCCCTGATCATATGATTGCCGACGGTCAGGCCGCCCAAAAAATGCTCTCGGCCGCGCGGTCCTCTTTTTATGGATTTACCGCCGCCATCGCCGTGGGCGCAGCCCGGCGTGCCTTTGAAAAAGCCCTTGATTACGCGAAAGAGAGATATCAGTTCGGCAAAAAAATTATTCTGGTTATCCACTTCGATTAAGTAAAAAAATTTATATATAATTTCAATAAGTTATTTT